>JAJYPQ010000348.1 GCA_021795255.1 Pseudomonadota bacterium | reverse complement strand
AGCCCGGAACAACGCGAACTCTATGACCTCGTCCTCACGGCCCACGGCGCGGCCCTGGAAAAGGTGGGTCCGGGCGAGGAATGGCCGAATGCCCATAATGCCGCAGTCCGGGTCTTGACCCAGGGCCTGGTCGACTTGAAGCTTCTTCAGGGTACGGTCGACGGGCTTATAGAAAGCGGGGGCTACAAGCGGTTTTACATGCACAGGACCGGCCACTGGCTCGGTCTTGATGTCCACGACGTGGGCGACTACCGGGTAGGCGATAAGCCGCGGGTCCTGGAGCCCGGGATGGTCACAACGGTCGAGCCCGGGCTTTACGTCACGGCCGCAGACGATGTACCCAAGGGCTTTCACAACGTCGGGATCCGGATCGAAGACGATGTCCTCGTGACCAAAACGGGCTACGAGATCTTAAGCCACTCAGTCCCGAGGCGCGCCTGCGACATCGAAACTTTGCGCGCGGAAGGCCTGTGAGCATGGAGGCCTACGACATCGTCATCTGCGGCGGCGGCCTCGTGGGAACAAGCCTTGCCTTAAGCCTGGCTCACCTCCCACTGACCATCTGCCTCGTAGACCCCGTGGCCGCGCCGCCGCCGCGACACAAGGACGACCGGACGTTTACCCTAGCGCAAGGATCGAAACGGGCTTTAGCGAGCCTCGGCGTCTGGCCCTTGCTACCGGAAAAAAGCTTCCATCCGATCACCGAGATCGAGGTGTCTGACCGTAGCGGGGGCTTCGGTCTCACCCATATCCGCGCCCATGAGTTAGGGCTTGATGCCCTGGGGTTTGTGACCGAGAACGCGGCGCTCCTGGCGGCCCTGTATGGCGCCCTGAAAGAAACGTCGGTCGTAGTCCGGCCGGGTCGGTTCGCGAGCCTTGAGGGGCGCGCGGATGTCACTATCGTGACGCTGTCTGGGACCCAAGGAACAGAACGGCTATCGGGTCGTCTGCTGGTCGGGGCCGACGGCACCGACTCTGCCGTGCGCGCCGCGCTCGCCATCCCAGTGAGCCGCCATGCCTACGGCCGCGAGGCCGTGGTCGTGAACTGCCAAGTCTCCGCGCCCAAACCGCGCACCGCCTTCGAACGATTTACGCCCGAAGGACCGCTAGCAGCCCTCCCACTGGGCGATGATCGCTATACCTTCGTCATGAGTTGCGCCAACGCCCAGGACTGGCACGATCTCGCCGAACCGCAGTTTCTCGCGCGATTAGAACAGGCCTTTGGGCAGCGCCTCGGCCACTTCCGGGCCTGCGGGCGCCGCCTGCGCTTCCCGCTCATTCTGCAAAAGACCCGGCATCCCGCAGCGGCGCGCGCAATCCTGGTCGGTAACGCCGCCCACACCCTGCATCCGGTAGCGGGGCAAGGCTTTAACTTAGGATTACGCGACGTGGCCGCGCTCGCCGATAGCGTAGCCCAGGCCTGCCGCCGGCACGAGGACTTCGGTAGTCGATCCTGCCTTGATCGCTACCTCGCCGGACGCGCCCGCGACACGGCCAGCACCATAGGGTTTACAGACGGGCTTGTACGGATTTTTAGCAGCAAGATCGGTCCGCTGGTCGCGGCCCGCAACGTGGCCCTGACCCTAGTCGACTGTCTACCGGTCGTAAAGCGCGCCCTGGCCGTGCGGACAATGGGGCTCAAGGGTCCGCTGCCAAATCTTCTGCGAGGACTGAGACCTTAATGGCTACCCCCGTCTACAGTGATGTCATCATCGTGGGGGCGGGCCCAGTCGGGGCTGCCCTCTGTCACGCACTCGCCTTGCGCGGTCTCACGGTCGCCGTGGTCGACGCAAAACGCGCGGCGTCAGGAACGGTCGGGGTTCGGACCAGCGCGCTCACCCAAGTCTCCTGCCAGTGGTTGGGAACTCAAGGCTTGTGGCCCTTGAGTGGCCTCGAAGCCGCCCCCTTGCGGGCTTTACAGGTCTTGGATAGAAGCGGCCACGGGCGAGTTCGATTCGACAGCCGGGACCTGGGTCTTGAAGACCTCGGTGTCATCGTAGACCACGGGGGTCTGGAAACCCTCTTGCGCGCCCGGGCGCGCGCAGCCCCCGGGGTCAAATGGCACGATGACAGCGCCCAACGCGTAACGGTGCGGGAACGAGCCGCTGAGGTCATCCTGAGCGGGGGCTCGACGCTCCACGGGTCTTTACTCATCGCCGCAGACGGCGCGCAATCGCAATTACGGGAGCAGCTGGGCGTGCCCGTATGGCAACACCATTATGGACAAACCGCGATCTGCGCCAATATCCAATTGGGTAAGGCCCACCAGGGTGTCGCTTGGCAGCGGTTTTTGTCGACCGGGCCGCTCGCTCTATTGCCATTGCCGGATCCCAGTCAATCCTCGCTCGTTTGGTCTACGACCACGCCCGCTGCCGAACGCCTACGCAGCTTATCGGACCCGGAGTTCGGCGCAGCCCTCACTGAGGCGTTCGGGTCCGAGCTAGGCGCACTTCAACCGCTAAGCGCCCGCGCGCATTTTCCGCTCGTAGCGAGCCATGCTGAACACTATGTAGGATCGCGTTTCGCGCTCGTAGGAGACGCGGCCCATCGCGCCCATCCCTTGGCGGGACAGGGAGTCAATCTGGGGTTCGCCGATAGCCAGGTCCTCGCCGAAACCCTGCTCGGTCGCGATCGGGATAGCGACGTCGGAAACCGGCGCCTTTTGCGGCGATATGAGCGGGCCCGTAAGGCCGCGAATCTTAGCATGTTGCTAGCGACCGACGCCCTGAACCGCCTGCTTTGCAACGAGGCGCGTTGGCTCGGACAGATCCTGACAATTGGCCTAAACGTCACCGATACCCTAGGCCCGCTCAAGACCTTTTTTATGAATCAAGCGGGTGCCAGGCCGCCCTCTTCCCTTTCCTAGAGGGCGAGCCCCTGGGCAAGGAAGCGCCTAGCCTGACTCACGTCCACAACCGAAGAGATGCGGCGGTACAAAGCCGCCAAGGCCGCCGTGGCGGCTCCTTGCATCCGCGCGCTGGGGCGGGATCTCCGTGGTATCTCGCCTCCCGGATCCGCCGACGATTCGAGGTGAGAGCCCAGCTACCCGCAAGACACCTGACTGCGAGACAAAGCGCGCATGACGTGCTCGGCGGCTTCTTGTTATGATTCACCGAGCGTCAAACCGAACCCTAAGGTTTCCTGAGGAATCTGCCACGAACGCAGAGAGCACAATCGGCGAGGACAGACGGGCCGCAGCCATGAGCGGCGGCTTTGAGAACGCGGGTTTCCATACCACAAGAGACGATCAGGGCCACACCACCGTGGTGCTGACCGGAAACTGGACCTTGAGGGGCATAGGGCGTCGTCATCAGGCGCTCGGCGCCGCTTTGCGTCCGTATGCGGCGCGTAAGACAGGGGCGTCCTGGGATTGCCGGTCGGTCCAAAGACTAGATAACGTGGGGGCACTGATCCTGTGGCGTATCCATGGCTTCAGTCGGCCCGCCGACGTCCAAATAAGGGCCGAACATAAGGCCTTGTTCCGGCGTTGGGCTGAGCGTGAGACGCCGCCCCCGGGGGGGCGTAAAAGGAAACGGAGCTGGGCCGAGACCTTGTGGTCGGCCGAGCGCGCCTTCGTCTCCCATTTTCTTGGCTTTGCCACACTCCTCGGGGAAGTCTTACTGGATACCGCGGCGCTTCTACGCCGTCCCGCCCACACGCCCTGGAAAGACATTTCGGCAACCATCTACGAGGTCGGTGTCCGGGCCTTGGGCATCACCGCCTTGGTCGGGGCGCTGGTGGGCGTGGTCATGAGCTACCTCTCGGCCCTCGAACTGCGGGCGTTCGGTGCTCAATCCTATATCGTCAATGTCCTGGGACTCAGCATCCTGCGCGAACTCGGCCCGCTTTTGGCGGCCATCCTGGTAGCGGGGCGTTCGGGATCGGCCATGGCAGCAGAGCTCGGCGTCATGCGTTTGACCGAAGAATTGGACGCATTATCAGCCATGGGGGTCTCGCGCACGCTGCGGCTTGTGCTTCCGAAGATCGTGGCCTTGGGGCTTGGTCTGCCACTTCTTATCATCTGGACCGATGCGATCGCGCTCTTAGGCGGCATGATAACCGCTCACATCGAACTCGGTATTAACTTGGCGAGCTTCATTCATAGCATCCCGGAGGCGGTACCCGTCGTCAATTTGATCCTCGGGCTTGTCAAAGGCGTGGTGTTCGGCATCGTCATAGCGCTCATCGCCTGCCATTTTGGGCTGCGCATCCAACCCAACACCCAGAGCCTGGCCAAAGAAACCACCAATGCCGTGGTGAGCGCCATAACCGCGGTAATCTTCGTCGACGCCGTGTTTGCCATCGCCTTTCGTGGCCTAGGCCTACCCTGATGCCAGACCCCGTTATCGAGATGCGCCATGTATCGACATCGTTCGGACACCAGGTGGTGCACGAGGACATCAACCTTGAGGTCCGCGAGGGGCAAATCCTGGGACTCGTGGGCGGCTCCGGCAGCGGCAAAACGACGCTGGTGCGTGAAATGATCGGCTTAGACCAACCCGGTGCCGGCACGGTCACCCTCTTTGGACGTCCCCTGCACCAGACCCAAGACGACGATCTCGCGCGCCTACGCCAGAGGTGTGGCATCTTGTTTCAGGGGGGCGCGCTCTTTAGCGCCTTGACCGTCTTCGAGAACATCGCCTTCCCCCTTCAGGAATATCAGGGCATGGATCGCAGCCTGATCAGAGACCTTGTCTACATGAAACTGGCCACGGTCGGCCTCGGGGCCGAGGTCGCGAGCCGTCTGCCCGCCGAACTTTCGGGCGGCATGGTCAAGCGCGTTGCCTTGGCGCGCGCGCTGGCGCTCGAGCCCGAGCTCCTGTTTCTAGACGAGCCCACGTCGGGACTCGACCCGGTCACCGCCCAGACCTTCGTCGATCACCTACAAGGCCTACACAAGGAACTGGGCTTCACGG
>JAJYPQ010000347.1 GCA_021795255.1 Pseudomonadota bacterium | reverse complement strand
TGTAGAAGGGCGGTTGCCGGGGCTAACAGAATTCCGCGCCCATCATCCAAAAAGCCGCAGATTTTGGTGATCACCTACACCCCGGGCGACTCCACCCGACGCGGTCCTGGCGTCCGTTATGGCGGCCGCTTGGGTCTCGCAGGGCATAGTCCCTCCGGAAGACATGCCGGCACCGCCCGCGCCGGCCACTGGTATTTACGCGCGACTTGTGAACTGGCAGGCCCGCGAGGGTTTGGGGCGTCCATCGACCTGGGTACAACGGGCCATGGCGTTTTGCGAGAAGGGGTGGGCAACGCCCCAGGGGACGCTCACGCCGGAAGGGGTGCGGGTCCATCAGAAGGTCCCTGAGCTCCTGCGTGACGCAGCTTTCTCACGTGCCATCGAGGCGCATATTGCGGAAAAGGCCGCCGAAGGATGGGATGCCCTCGCCATCGTGAGATCAGCCTTTGCCCGCTTCAGTCCCGATCTCGTCCCGCCGCCTCTGCGCTTGCGTGATCGTGCGGTGGGTTCAGGCCTTAGCGGGCGCAGCCGTATTGTGGATTGTAGTGAAGACGCAAATACGACCAACACGCTTCAGCCATCGTAGAGACTAATTGGTTAGGTTTTTTACCGATAACGTGTCCGGGCGAATCGAGAACCTTCCTTTTCAGTTATGTGTGTTCCCTGATCGTCTGTTGGCCAAGAAAAAGCGGTTCTTTCTATGCTATACATTGGAAAGGGGTTGCCAAATGAGATTATCGAGGACTGCGACACAGGTTTTGTAGTCGGCCGAGAGCCGCTGCCCCCGATGGTTACTGATATCGTCCGCCTTTGTCTATATACTTATCACTACCAGGTTTGGCGAGCTCAAGCGGTGTTATTAGCCGTTCTTAACACTACAAAAAAGAGCGGGAGACAATTTACTCGTCTGTGCGCGAAATAAATGGACTCTAAGGGGCACTTATGGGTGGTAGCTACGGCGAGCGGTTCTCTGGTCATGAATCCTTCGTCTGCCGATATGGGTGGCTGCCAAAGATCCATGGGGCAATACAGCAAGACCCTAAGCTCCTTAAGAACGACAAGCTGGCCATGAAGACACTCGGCATCGGTCGGAATATGGTGAAGTCCTTGCAGTTTTGGGCGGAGGTTTCTGGCGTTATTGTGAGTCAGTCGCCAGAAGGGCACGCCGAAGGGCCGATTGGTGCTCGTCTTTTTGGCGAGTTCGGCTGGGACCTCTATTTGGAATCGCGGGAGTCCCTCTGGTTAATCCACTGGCGATTGAGCACCAACGCCGGCCTTGCCGCATGGAACGAAGTCTTTGGTGAGGGCAAGCGAGTTCGATTTGATCGACAACAATTGATTTCAGGTTTAGTGCAAAGGGGGGCGGGAGCGGCTCGCTCCTTGGCGGCTAGTACGCTGGAGCAACACGCCTCTATCTTCGTACAAAGCTATTATCAGGTAGAGAGGAGCCCTGATGATACCTCGTGGTGCCCTCTCCAGGACTTAGGCCTCATTAAGGCGACCAAGACGGAGGATGGCCGTATCCTCTATAACACAAGGGCCAGCGCGCCGGTTGGACTGAGCTCTCGTGTCTTCGGTATGGCATTGGTGGACTTTATGATCCATCAAGGCAGTAGAGCGTCGACCGTGGATTTTATCGACATCCTACGCGGCGAGTATAGTCCTGGTGTCGTGTTTCGGCTCGATGAACATCAGCTGCGACAGCTCCTTGATGATGCGATCGCAGGTCCTTTTTCTGGCGCTCTCCGATTCGTAGATACGGCGGATACACAAAGTATCGTTCTGATTCCCGAGGCACTAGACCCCCAGTATCTACTGAATACAAAAGGGGTCCAACTCCATGGGTAGATCCGTTCTGGATTACCTGACTTTAAGCAAGCAACGGGTACGCGCCGTTTCGCTTACACGCGATCTGAGCGATGAGGAGCTTATTGACGATTACTCCTTGACACCCAACAGCCTGAACGCACTGCGCCAGGTGGGCGAGGGTATTGCTTCGGGGGGCTCTCAGCGCGCTTGGAAGATCGTAGGCCCCTATGGGAGTGGAAAATCGGCTTTTGGGGTTGTATTGGCGCAGCTTTTGGAAGGACCGAGCCGCCATGCCAAAGCCAATCAAAAGCTCATGTCTCTGTCGCGGGAAGTTGCAGACCTTTTTGGCCAATCGAATCGCTTGGTATTGCCGATCATGGGTACGCGGATGTCGTTCGGACTAGCTTTGGCTGTGGCGATAGACCATGCAGCGCAAAGATTCCCTAAATCCAAGCCCATGGCCTCATGGCGGAAGCATGTCAATTTTGAAGCCGCAACCTTCAAGGGGCGTCCATTCAATGCTGTCGCAGGGGAGATGGCCGCAGAGTTTTCGCTTGCCCTAAGTGCAGGCGGTGAATTTAGCGGAGCCGCCCTTATTATCGACGAAGTCGGGAAGTTTGTGGAATATGCGGCGCTTTACCCCGAACACAGTGACTTAATTGCGTTGCAGCAAGTAGCAGAAGCCGCGTGTGTTGCGGGCGACGACAAGCTGATTGTTGTGGCAATGTTACACCAGCATTTCGCAAGCTACGCGGCTGGGGTAGGGCGCGCCCTAAATGACGAGTGGCATAAGGTGGCGGCGCGCTTTGAGGAGATACCTTTCGATGAACCTCTGGAGCGCTATGCCTACTTCGCGCGCCACGCATTAGGAGTTAAGTCAGAATTCGCCTCCGAGAAAGCGGTGGTAGCCAAGGCCAAAGCACTTTACGCCCAAGCGCGCATATGGGGGCTTTTCCATGCATCCTCTGGAGCAGATAAAAGCTTCTTTAAGAAGCCGGACGCGCTTTATCCGTTGCACCCTTTAACGCTGAGCGTAATTGCGACAGTCTCAAAACGTCACGGTCAAAGTGAGCGGTCGTTCCATGCGTTTCTCAACAGTAATGAGCCGCGCGCGTTGCGAGATTTTGCCAACAGAACATCGGTCGGCGCTTGGTACCGGTTAACGGATCTCTATGATTTCCTGTCGGAGGGTTATGGCCTGCGCTTCAGGGATCTGGCCGCGGAGCGCCGGTGGACGTTCGCACAAACCGCTATTAGTCGGGTTTCTGAAGACACGTTGTCGACCAAAGTATTAAAGGTCGTGGCTTTGCTAGAACTCGCGCAACTGGGAATTTCTGTGACAGCTGATGTGGTTGCGTACGCACTGGACGAGAGTGCTCCCGGCGATGTCACGTCTGTGCTGGCTCAGCTGGTGGAGGATGGCGTTCTTATCGCGCGACGTAAGGGGACCGAGTATGGCATGGCCATCTCAGATGCCGTTAATATTGAAGCGCTCTATGAAGAGGCGGCGCTGACCAATGAGAACGAACTAATCATCGCCGGCGTTAGCAACGTGTTGGCCCATCGCTACATCGTGGCTAATCGACACTACGCTAAGACGGGGACTATTCGTACGATGGGAATCCTGGTCGGAACGCCGGACGCATGGCCGCAGGTACCGAGCCATAAGTCGGGTGAGATTAGGCCTGACGCTTGGTTGAAGTTGGTGCTTGTGGCGCAAGGGACCCGTACAGAAAAGAGCATCTTGAATCGCGCACAGTCGGATCTTGATCCGCTCAGTATGACCGCTAGTTTGATGGTCTCCGCTGAGGGGCGTGCGGCGTTGGCAGAGTTCGCGATCTGGCAGACGGTGCTTCGGGAAGTAAACAGTAAACACCTTGATCCTTGGACGACTCGTTATGTCGAGGGCCGATTGCAGGCGGCAGAAGGGGCTGTGGAGCGCCTCGTGACATCGGCGCTGATCCCGATGATGCCAAGCCGACCAGGGCCATGCTATTGGCACGTCGGGGAACAGGTCATTGGCAGTGAATGGATGAACATAAGCCAGCTCGCCTCCTGGCTCTTTGAGAAAATCTTTCCTCTTACACCATGCGTTATTAATGAGCTGATCAATAAAGACAAGCCAACATCCGCCATTGTTCTTGCCCGGCAACGACTCTTTGATGTGATCTTAGGTGGTGATCCAGAACGCCAAATCTGCGGAGATGCGGAGTTTCCTCCGGAGCGGCTCATTCATGCCACCCTTCTTCGAGATACGGGTATTTGGCGCGAGGCGGGCGGGTGTTGGTCACTGCAGAGACCCGACCCGGCTGCGGCCGTTAATATTAGCGCTGTGTGGGAGGGAATATCCGCCCAGCTTCGCGCTGATCGACCCTGTACTTTTGCGGCGGTTCTAGAAGCTCTTGCCGCTCCACCATTCGGTGTGAGGGCCGGGCCTGCAGGGATTTGGGTGGCCCTCTATCTCCTGGTTAATAGGAGTTCTTGTGCGATATTTGAACGCGGTACGCTTATTCTTGAGTTAACCGCGGAACATTTGCACCGTATGTACAAAAGTCAGCATACGTTTACGCTGCGTGAATTGTCCCAGTCTGGGGGAGGGGAAAAGCTCCTCAACACTTACCGGTCTGTGCTCGTCGTCATTGGTTGTTCGCTCGAAAACGAAGCCACTTACCTGGATGTAGCGAGGGCGCTGTATCGGTGGTTTGTGCGGCTCCCAGATTTTACGAAACAGACTCAGTTGATCAGTAAGGACGCGGCACTGATTCGCGCATTGCTTAACAAGGCGACGGATCCGATTGAGCTACTTACAGAAACTTTCCGGCGGGCTCACGCAGACTCAAAGTCGAAATTGGGTTTCCCTGATTGGCTTGTCGGCGCGTTCACAGAGTTGGGGATGGCGCAACGGCGGCTACAAGAAACGATCGCTGGCGAACTGAGCAAGGGGTTTGGTATTCAGGGGCCTCTTAGCCGCATCCGCAAGCAGCTTCAAGCGGAGTGTTCCAAGGAGGCCTCTAGACTTGCGGACGTCAAGCTCAAGAGCTTCATTTTACGCTGCACCGATCTGCTACTCACGGATGAAAAATGGCTCGACTCCGTTGGCAGTTTGAT
>JAJYPQ010000022.1 GCA_021795255.1 Pseudomonadota bacterium | reverse complement strand
CGCTCTGCGTCTGCCGCCCCGCCTTCATGAGATGTGATTTTCAGGGCCCTTGTCAGCTTGCCGAAAACCCCGTAAAACGAACCCATCCGAAACCGGGAAAAGGCCACTTTGCCGTGGCTCCATTAAGCCGCGAATCGGTGGCGCCTTTAGGGTGCGATTTAACAATAAGCCTGCGGGAAGTGAGTTATGTAGCGGCGGAGGCTGTGGGCGCAGTCCGCCAGGCAATCGCATCCCTCAACAGGCTTGCCTTGTTATCGCCTTAAACCGACGACCGAGAGGCGCTTGCATGGCTGAATATGCCCTTTATTCAAGGACTGAGGGCTTGGTGAAAGCCTGGGACAAATACGGTGCTATACCAGTACAGTCCGTAGGTGTATCGTTCTAGCAATAAACCTTGGAGGGCTCATGGCGTATCGAAATGGAAACTACACCGCCTTTTACGTCTCTGAACCATTCGATTCCAGTGCGCTCGGTGCTCATGCGACAAAAGATTTCTTGTACTACAATCTGCTTCGATCGTGGAAAGGGAATGACCCGTCCTTCCCATTCATTGATTCGCACGACAAGACTTATAATGTCCGTGATAAGAGCGACTGGGAACTGACGCTGAAGCCAAGACTCAGGGAGCGCCTTCGAAGCTCGAAGAATATCGTACTTATCTTGAGCTCGATCACCCAGAATTCTCGAGCACTCAGGGAAGAGATCGACTACGGGATCAATGATCAAGGACTACCGGTCATCGTCGTCTACCCTGAATACAAGGCGAAAGAGAGCCTTCTGGCTAACGGATCGTTGAAGCAAGCGGTGACAAATCTCTGGGACCAACTTCCTATCTTCAGGGACTCGATGGGAAAAGTGCCAACACTTCACATCCCTATAAACAAAGACACCATTCAAGCGTCTTTGGAGAACGCCGATTTCATGGTTGGCAGCAAGAAGGCTCCCGATATCTATCGATATAATCCGTGAAAACTTAGCATTGAGAGCCCAGCAACCAGAGTCATGGCGAAAGTAAGCTTCTTCGATAAACGGGTCGTTCAGCAATTCCTTCGAATCACGTCCGGGATCAGCGGTACGATTTCAGTGGTTGTGCTGTTTGTCGATATCCCCAGTACTTGGAAATTTTGGGGTGGATGGATTTTCCTGGCAACACTAGGCGTCATCTACCTGTGCGTCTGGCATTGGTCGAACAACCTAGACCACATCGACATTATGGTTGAAGGTAGCCGCGTCACGGTCGAGGTAGGCGACATCTTCCAGCAGCCAGGATTGAAGGCGATCGCCTTCAATGAATACCTCGATACGGAGGTAGACAACAAGATCATAAGCGAAGAGTCTATCAATGGGATCTTCATCCGGAAGCACCTCGGCGTCCCTGTCTCGGAATTGGATAGCTATATCGATGGCTACTCTTTCGATGACAGAGAGATCCTAGGAAACAACGAGGACCGAACGCGGGGGAAGAGGCGGCAGTATCAGATCGGGACGATCTGCATCTTCAAGGACTACCTCCTGACGGCGTTCTCCAAGTTCGATGAGAGCAACAAAGCGCAGTTGACAATGCCAGAATACTTGGAGTTTCTGATCAATTTTTGGGATAGGGTAAATAACGTGTACGCCCAGCGGAGCGTATCCACTACGATATTTGGCTCAGGCATTACGCGGATCAAGGGGCACAGGGACATTACCGACGAGGATCTTCTGAAGATAATGTTGTGGACCTTCAGGATAAGCGAAATGCGATTCAAGTATCCGGCTAAGCTAACCATTGTCATTCACAAGGACAAAATTGATCAGATCAACTTGCTCGACATCAGGTCGGCGAGAAACGGCGTGTAACGTTTGTCGTTTGACCGACAGGCGTCATCTCTAAGGAATAGCACGCACCCCCATTTTCCGGGGTCCGTTTTAGGCGCGACCCCGACTAGAATGGGCACCATGGCAAACGACCTCGCGCTCTATTAAGGACACAACCACAGGGGCCGTCTATGTGCTCGCCCAACGCAACCGCTAGGGGGTCACCCTGCGCGACCTGGACTCAGAGCCCGGAGATCCAGACGGCATGATTGTGGTCGGCGACTAGGATCTCTGGCAGGCCATCCAGGCCGGGCGATGGGAGCCCTGGACTTTGTAGCGCAATGCAGCCGCAGGGGGTGCCGAAATGCGTTGCAAATACCTGGACCGCAAAGCGCGGGAATTACTGGTTTCGGAGACCGAGAACCGCACACCCCCCGGCGGTGTACCTCTGTCCGCGGCGGCCTTGGCGGTTCTGGACGAGCTCCCACGGCGCATTGATGGTTGGGTGTGGGGTATGTGGGGCCGGATTCTTTCTCGAGCCTTCGTGCAGGTTTGTAAAAAGGCTCGCATTGATCGCCTGTTCTTCTACGGCCCGCAGCAATCGGCGGCCATCACGGGGCATAAGACCCTACAGGTGCTCATATAGCGCCCCATTGCTGCGGGATGCTAACCTTATTAAGTTATGGCGCGGCGTAATCGGCGTGAGCCGCAGCATAAAAAGGGGTCATGGGGTGGCAATAACGGATATCTTTTCAAAGCGACAAGCGCGCAAACACGGTCAGGCGCCGGACGTATACGTTTACAACATTCTTCCGCCCGCGTTGCGCGTTCAGATCGTGCATATATGGACCCGCGCCCTAGGAAGTGATTTTGACAGTATAATGTGCGACGGACCCAAGTTTGCCTACTCTCATATCGTAACCGCGCTATGTGAAGAATACGGCGTGTATCGGCTCGCTACGCCCCCCAATGAATTTCCAGGCAAACGCCTGTTCTTCGCTGAGATCGTCGCATTCATCGAGGGCGAGAAAACAGTAGAGCGCGTCCTTGACGCCGTTGAGGTATCTTTTCGAGTTATTGACTCGACAACAAGGGACCCGCGCTACTTGCATCGCCAGAATTCCAGTGAGATCGCGGATGAAGCGATCAATACTCTTAATGCGCGTTTTCAGGAGCATGGGGTCGGGTACCGATATGCAGATGGGAAGATTATCCGCATTGATTCGGAATTCCTTCATAGTGAAGCCGTCCTGCCATCTTTAACATTACTTCAAGACGCACGCTACAAGGGCGCTCATGAAGAATTCTTGTGTGCCCATACGCATTATCGAAACGGGCAACTCAAGGAAGCGGTGAACGAATGTCTCAAGGCGCTTGAGAGTGTCATGAAGGTCATTTGCGGCACGCAAGGGTGGTCTGTGCCGCAGACCGCAACGGCCAACAATCTTATCAAAGCGCTTTTCGACAACGGCCTGATTCCGCCTTACCTGCAAGCGCATTACAACAGCCTGAGATCTTTGTTGGAATCGGGCGTCCCGACCGTGCGAAATAACAACAGTGGTCATGGACAAGGGGGATCGTCACGGACGGTACCTGGTCACCTAGTTGCCTATACCCTACACATGACCGCCTCTGCGATCGTGTTTCTTGTGGAAAGCGAGAAGGCGCATGGGAAATAATCGGATGAAACGCCCACAACACGACCGCCCGCGGCCAACCAAACGATCCCGTGCCCCGATTCCTGACCCCGATGATCCCCGAGGACACCCCCCAGGAACACCCAGCACCACGATCATTACTGACCCCCAGCAGCTCCAAGATACCCTGCGCGCCATAATGCCCGTGAGCGTCGCGGTGGCTTACATCGGCGATAAGGGACTGGCATATCTCGACAAGCCCCCAAAAACACTTATCGTGTCCCCGACCGTCGGCTCAAATCCCTCCGAGATTGGGAAAGCAATGAGGAATAAAGCCATCGGCCAAGTCTATTTTTTGGATGAACTGCACGCGAAGATCTACCTTGGCGAAACTCAGGCGTTAGTGGGAAGCTGCAATCTATCGCACGGAGGGTTCCAGGCCAAGGAGGAGGCAGCGGTCTTGATTACCGACTCCGCGCAAATTCTTTCCCTCCAAGCGACTATGGCCCGCTATATCGCCCTGGCGCGCCGCCAGTACCCGACCAAGGACAGCAAAAACGCGCGCCTCAAGAAGCTCCGCGAGGAACATAAGCGCGCCTCCAAAATCCGCCACCCTAAACGAAAGCCCATTAAAACCCCAAAAATCGCGGACTATGATATCCGGAATGTCCGTGAGGGACGAGACAGGATCCATGTGGCATGGGGTCAGCCTTATGAGGTCACATACAATAAGAAAGCGATCTACGAAAGCACACCCGATGCGCGCGACCAGGATCTCGATGATTACTTCGGAGACCTTCTTATCTTCCACGAAGACGACAATATCTATCCCGGCGATTGGATTCTTTACTGGTGCTGCAACAATGACGGTCTGCCAAGAAAGAATGGAGAAATATCATGGATATTTGTCGATGCGGTGATCCCGCGCGGCGTAAAAGATGACAATTACACAAAGATTGCAGTTCAGCTTAACGATCGAAAGCCCCCTTCATCGCCCTTTGACCTGGATGATCACACGAAGCAAGCAATTCGTTCTTGTCTAGTAGCCCGTGAATTTGCTCCGCTGCGATCAGAAGACGACACGACTTGGTATCTCAAACAAGCCGACGCCGTTGTCCCCGAGTTTCTCCTGTGTGTTCAGTTAATGGTGAGGGCGCGCGCGGCTCGTCGGAGATAAAACGGGTGACGCAATCATCACGCGCCGGCGCGAGGATATTGGCGCAGGATTCCCCCGAAATGTGCTGTGCGACCCCTCCGTTTCTCGGGGTCCGTTTTTGGCACCGCTCCATTAGAGTAGGCGCCATGCCCGACGACCTCCCCGCGATCTACAAAGATACGGTCACGGAAACCGTCTATGTGCTCGCCCGGCGCGACCGAATAGGGGTCACCCTCCGCGACCTGGACTCAGAGCCCGGAGATCCAGACGGCGTGATTGTGGTCAGCGAGTGGGCACTATGGGAAGCTGTCGAGACAGGCCGGTGGCAGCACTGTATTCAGCGCAACCGCCGCCATATACGATGCCGCAGAATTAAGGAACGTTAATGGTGAAAGAATGACGCATGGACCCACGAGAATCCAATCAAAGGGGACCTGTATTTATTGTAACCGCTCGGGTGTGCGGCTCACTGATGAGCATATACTCCCGCTATCCCTCGGCGGTTCTCATGTAATAGAGAAGGCCAGCTGCGACGACTGCGCGAGCATTACTTCAAGGTTTGAGGGCGAGGTCGCGCGGAACATGTGGGGTGATGCCCGAAACAGTTACGGCGGCCGGTCCCGAAGAAAGAAGAAACGGCCCACGACTCATACATTCGACGACATCGCCAACCCGGGCCGAAAGATAAGCATCCCGTTCAACGAGTACCCCGCTGGCATGGTGTTCTATCTGATGCACCCGGCAGGCGCCCTTATCGGCGCGCACCCAAACGATGACCAATCGAAAATCTGGCAATTTCGTGTCGTTGCGGATGAGGAAAGAATCCAGAGATTTGAAGCCAAGTATTCAGGGCGGCTCGTAATCCGCTTCAAGCATGTCCCGGACGAATTTGCCCGCCTCATCGCAAAAATCGGGTACGGGCAAATCCTCTGCTCTCTGGATCCCTCGGATTTCGATCCAATCTGCGTGCCTTATATCCTCGGTATAAAAGGCAATCCCTCCTACATTGTAGGGGGGCGCTGGTCGATGCCGCCCCCCGTTCCGGGTATCGGATATGAGCTGAACAGTAATTGCGTCGGAACACGGGAAGCACTCATGCTCGTTGCCGAGATCCGCCTTTTCGCGAATTGCCATACGCCCGTGTATCATGCCGTCGTCGGTACGGTGTCTGGCGTGGACCGTGTGGCTCGTGTCATCGAAAAATTGACGGCACGGATGACTTGCATTTTTCCTAATGCGTCGGCCTATAGGCCCCCGACAGGGGACGACTTCCATTGGCTTCCGCGATCGTGGCCGCCTTTGATTGTGAGCGACCGGAGACCAGGTGACATCGCTATTTAAACAAGGGGCTGCCGGTGATGGCGATATACGTCACCAGACCCAGTCCCCAATATTCATTTTACCCTCCCGACCGGAAGGCGTCCTGATCTCACCGTGACGATAGTATAGACCGTCACGGTGACGGTTTCATCAAAAGCCGCGAATCGCGCGCTCGAGAATTGAGAAGAAACCGAGCCAGAACCCCGCCTCGGCCTCGGACGGCGTGAGCCCGTCCATAAGTCCGGCGAGGCGAAAAACCGCACCCGACCCCACCCAGAGGGGGACTGTGCGTAGGAATCGCACGACGCCCCGGGCCGCCTCGCGGCCGCATGCCTCCTGCTCCTCCCGCGCGACGGCCCGCGCCGCCGACGCCTTCAGGCGCGCGATGCTTTCCCGCAGATGGTCGATGGGGTCGTGAGTCCGACACCCTACGCTTTCTGGAGACTTACCCTGACGCTTCTTCATGTTGTGCCTCCTGTAATGGTCACTGTGACGATTGGTAAAGGCGCGTCCCTGCGCCTATGTCGCCGTTCTAGGCGGCCGCCTCCGTGCGCCCCTTGATAAAGGCGGCGGCCCGGCTGGCGGCTGCGGCGGCCGTGAAGATCGCCTTCTTGTCGCCCCGCAAGACCGCGATCCAGGACGCCAGGTAGTGCGCGTGGTCCTCGCGGGTCGCGGGCAGGATGCCGATCTCGGCGCACAGGAACGCGGCCCCAAGCTCGGCAATCAGTTCTTCCATCGCGTAGCTCTCGCCACCGAAGCGCCCGGACAAGTTGCGGTCCAGGCGTGAGCGGTGGCCGCTCGCGTGGGTCATCTCGTGGCAAGCGACAGAGTAGAACGCCTCGGGGCTTACAAAGGTTCCGCGGGCGGGCATGTGGATTTCGTCCGCGCTCGGGATGTAGTACGCGCTGGGCCCGCCTTCACGGATAGGGGCCGGGGTATTCTGCAGAAGGCGTTCGGCGTCCGCCAGGATCTCGAAGACCGGGCGGGGTATCGTGGCCGGGGCCTCGATGCCGTCGATCTGGTCCAGGTTGAACGTGCGGAAGGATTTCAGGACCGCGCCGCGCGTGGTCTCGGTCTCGCCGGTCTCCGCGTTGGTTTCCTCCGACTCCCAGGGCTTATAGAAGATGCATGCGGTACCATGCTCCCCCTTGCGCACCTGGCCGCCCATGGCCTGCGCCTGGCGGTATGTGAGCCAGTACGGCGATTTAAAGCCGCGCGATATTGCAGCACCCCACAGGATCAGGATGTTCATGCCCGTGTAGGGCTTGCCGGTGGCGAGGTTCAGGGGCAGCGAAGGTTGGGCCTCCCACAGCCTACGGCCCTGGCCCGTGGCGGTCTCCATCGCCTCGATAATCTGAGCGGTTACGGTCTGGTAAATGTCGAAGGTTTGGCCCCCCTGCGGATTGTTGAGACCCGAACCCTCGGTTTGGCCTTTGGCGTCCTGCTTGCGGCTGTTCGTATTCATTCCTCGGCTCCTGTTTGTGTGGTCCTGCGTCTTGCGTCAACCGTCGCCCTCACTGAGGGCCGCGTCAGCGTGCGGTTTTACGACCGGCAAGCGCAGTGACACCCCGCGTTTTTTGCGGGGTGGCGCGGAGATTGTGAGGGAGCCGCGCGCGCAAGCGGTACCGGGCGACGGATTGATGCGGGCAGGACCACGTATGCGAGGAATGGAGAACAGGCGCGGACGCCGCGTTCAAGCCGTGCCAGGAGCGGTTGCTTGCAATGAGAGACAGAGCTGTTAACATCTATCAAATGATTGTCAATAGCGAGGGCTGTTATGCCGGAAAACTTACGTTTCCTGATGATCAAGCGTACGGATCTCCCCAAAGGACACGCTCTGCCAGAGGGATGCTGGACTGTGATAGCGGATACTGAGATCCCGCCAAGGCAATGGGTCTGGCATCGTCTTCATGCCCCGGCCCCACAAGGCAGCGATGATGAAAGCCGACAGTGGGTCGCTATACCGAAGTCTCAATCACGATCATTGCAAGGCCTTCCCCACGAATGGGCCTCTTGTGTTGTAGATGCTGAGGGGATTCCCCTAGCCGGCGTATTCTTTGCTAGTACCGCCACCTGAGAGCAGTAACGAAACGCACTGCGGCAGCCAAGCCCGCCGGCGCCGCCAACAGCGCCGCTACCGCCAAAGCCAGGCGCAAGGGGCCGGCTAAACCTTTACAGGTCCGCCGGCACCAGCGCCGGTAGTCATAGATGGCGGCCGCCGCCAGATCCTCCGCCGACCCCGGAATCGACGCGGAGCGCGCGACCCAGCGCCGTGCCCATCTCTCTTCTTCTTGTGGGGCCGGGCCGGTAGCGGCGGCCTAGGTCATAGTCACGAGGTCTGTCTGGTAGAGGCAGTTGCGCCTGCCCCAAAAGCGACTAACGCAAGGCGGCGAAGAGCGGGCCGCGTCCATCGACATCCGTATCCAGGTAGGGGTACACCGCCGCAACGGGCGATGTTTTTAGAAGGTTGTGCGTTAACTCGTGGACGAGCGTGCCATCGCCAACCTCCTCTGTCACCGACAGGTCTCCAGACTTGTCCCGGTTGTAAATCATCGAGGACGCCGGCATCAGAGGGTCGGCGCTGGCTGCGCGCATCTGCTCTGGCGTGACGATGCGCACACATGGCAGTCGCCCCGAAACACCGACCACACGCGCCACGCTCGCGACTCGCCGTTGCGCGCTACTCGTCATCTCCACGCCCCTGGTCGCCTTCGTCCCGCTCCTGCCACGGAATCATCTGGGCGGACTGCTGCGGTGCCGTCGGCGGTACCTGCCCGGACGCCTGGGCCACCAGCCCGAGGATGCGCGCTGCGAGTGAAGCACCCGGCACCACGGCATCCATGGCGTGTGCGGCGGCCTCGGTGGCCACGTCATTGCTGGACGACTCCTGCTGCGCGACGGGGGTTGCGGGGAAGTCGGGCAGGTCGGCACCCTCGATCGGAGCTGGCGTCAGTGGGGCGGGCGCAG
The DNA here is from genome assembly GCA_021795255.1 of Pseudomonadota bacterium. The sequence continues at coordinate 12,188 of JAJYPQ010000022.1, read as the reverse complement.
AGCTACGGCGCTTTGCCTTATCCTTGTCGTCCGGTCGCTCCGCAGCGGTCGCCGATGCTGCCACGTCGGGCGGGGTCTTGCCCCATGCCGGCGCTTTGTATTCAGGTTGTATCCAGCGCGCATCAACCACGGGCTCGCGCAGCGTTGTGCGAGGGGCCAGCGGCCAATCGAGGATCGCGGCTTGGCCGCCGCCGAGCATCAGTGCGCGGGGACCGTTCAGGCGGCCCCGCCGATTGATCTGCATGCCCAACTCTTGCCCAAGACTAGCCGGCATCAAAATCGGCTCTCTGACACGGTTCCAGGATGAACTATGCTGGCCCCGCTGGTCGCTTCCACCCTGTTGGGAAACTTGATGCTGATACCTTTCCACTTCCCTGTCACCCAACAGCCGCGACGCCCACTCCTGATCCGCGCCGGCCGTGAGCTTGCCTATGATCTTGATATCGCACTGCCCTTCCCAGATCTGCGCGGTGTCCTTGTCGTACTCCACGCGGATCGACGCCTGGGTCTGGAAACCAAGGACGACACGGACGCCTTTTGACCGCAAGGTCGTCAGGGCGCCGGTTATAGAAGGAATCCGCCCCGCCTCGGGAGTCTCATCAACGACCAACCAGATCCGGCGACGATCTGGAGCAACATCCTTGAAGCCACCCGCTTGCAGCACGACCCGCTCAATAATCGACGCCACCCACATCTTACTCATCTCTTTAGACTCCTCCTTCCGAAACCCGATCACGGCTATCTGCGGGGCCTTGCCTGCCAACCAACTCCGTACACTCCAGCCCGGGTTTTCTCTTAAATCTAGAGCCGCGACACCGAGATGAATCACTTGTGTCATACTAGAAACGATCTGCATCAAAAACCCGTCCGTCGTTCGATTGGATGCCTCGGCCTCTTCACCACCGAGCAATCGGACACACATAGGAGCCTCGCGCATGATCATTGCCTTCAGCTTTTCAAAGTTCGCGAGCGTTGACGAACACTCGGCGGCTAGGTGAGCAAAACCCCAACGCTCGCCGTGCCGGGTTTGTAGGTCTGTTATGAGTCCGGTCAACAGGGCCCGCGATCCCTGCATCCACATGGGATCGCTCTTAGAGCCTCCAGAGGGCTCTCTGATCAGAGTCTCTGCCAATGACCCCGCTTCGAGTTTTGTACGGATATCACGCCCCAGCACCCAACGGCTGGAGCGCGCGTCCGTGGGAGATAGGAGGGTAAATGGCTCCGGGACTCGCTCTGTGAAGTCTCCCTTGAAATCAAAAATTAGCACCAAATCTTTTCTGGTAATCGCTTCTTGAATCATTGGCCACATAATTGTGGTTTTTCCTGCGCCGGTCCCGCCAACCACCATAAAATGGCATGTCTCCTGCCTTTGGGAAATCGGGATAGAGGGATGAATATGGACCCCCGCGACCTCGCCCTTCGGGGGCTTCAGGGCGCGCGCGATCGGCTTGGGGTCGTGGTGCAAAACGAACCCCCGCACATGTCGCTCGCTGGGGATACTTAGGAACTTCCAGACCCCCACCGCGACGCCTAGACCGACCAACCCCGCCGTGGTGGCGGGAACGTACCTGAACCATCCCCAACGTGCGGGAGCGAGACCCCAGGTCATCACGATCTGCCACAACACCCGGACACCCCAGGTACGCCCCGTGAGAAAGCGCAACGCAATTTCGGCGCCACCGGCCCAGCCGGCGACGGCGCCGATGGCGCCTGCGACCGCCGCCGCCTCGGTCCGCACCCCATGCGCGTTCGGATCATTCAGCCCGCTCATTGGGCACCCCCAGGCTCGCTCGTTGCGAGATGGCGGGCACACAACATATCGGCCCGCGACAACTTTTGGATTTCACGGCATGCGTTGGGGCCCTGGTACTCAACCGAAATCGCATAGGCCAAGAGGAACATTTGATAGTCCGACCACCCCGACTCTCTGAAAAACACATCGACCGCATCGGTGTCGTATTTCACCCTCACGTTGTCTGGGTATCCCAGCAAACCCAGGTCTTCAAGGTCCGCACGCCGCACGCGCCCCCCTGGCTTCTCGCCGGGCACTGTAATCAGCGCTCGCAGTTTTGCAAGCTGCAGGCGGCCGCGCTCGTTGTCGGTTAGGTCAGGTTTCATAGGTCACCTCAGTTGTTTACGGTCGACGACAAGAAACCCCGCCGCCTGATGCGGCGGGGCTCGTCAATCATTTCAGTCCTAATGCCCTCCTGGCCTCAGGAAACGCGGCCAGCGACTTCCCCATCACATCCTCCCACCGCATGCGTGGCTTATCGAGCACAGAGTCGGGGAGTTCGGCGTAGTCCCTCTCAAACTCGGCGTCGCCGTACAGAGGATTGAGGCGCTTCCTGAATAAGGCCTTTGCCTCGTTATTGTAAAAACGACAAATGGCAAGTGCCTCTCGCATATCAGTGACTTTTCTCATATCTGTTTCCTCTTGAGAGCGCCCGTTTTGGTCTCTTCACTATCAGGGGCTCGACAAAAATCCGATTTACATCTCAATCTCACAATCCATCCCGCGTTCTGGCCGCTGGGCGGGTGCCGGGGTCGGCTCCGCCTCTTGTTCGGCCTCCGGGGCCTCCTGTTGTTGCTGTTGCTCCTGTATCTGCGAGCGCACCCCGTTGCGGGCTTTCTGTAGCCCGTCGGGCTCTTGACCTTGGGCCGCCCGCGTCACATCGAGCGCTGTTTCCCGATCCGCGACTCGGGCCCAGGCCTGCTGCAATTTTTTGATGTTGTCGGTGAAGATTTGCAGACTCCAACGCTCGCGGCTGCACGCCACATAGGCGAGATTGGCGGTCGCGACCTTTGAAGACATGCCCGCCACCAGCGCACGATCAATCGTGCGGCCCTGGGACCTATGGACAGTCACTGCCCAACCGTGGTCCAGCGTATGGTTTTCTTGAGTATCGAGCGTCACGATCTGGCCATTATCTTTCCGGATACCCACAGCACCGTTTTCCGCCCTCAAAACCGTTCCGGTTTCGTTGTTGTGAAACCCCGCGCTGCGGTTGTTCTCTGTAAACAGGACGCGGTCCCCGGGCGCGAGGTCGAGCGCGCGCGGGGTATAAAGACCGACTCGTTTAGGGTCGAGATCGCGCAGATGAAAAACCTTTTCCTGCCCTTCCGCATTGCGTGCAGTGATTGTATTGCGTGTCGGGTCCGTCGCCTTTATGGTCCAGCCCACGACCTTTCGGGTTTTGCCACGGCCCTCTGGGACCCGCAAGATTTGCTCTGTTTTGTAATTGATTGCCCAGCGCCATTGCGCGCGGGTGAGAGTGCTTTTATCGAGCGCCGTAACGGTGAAGGAATCAGCCTGCCCATCTTTCTGCAGACCCTGGCGGACACGCGCATTGATAGCTCGACGGACTTCATGCGTGGCGGCCATGACCAGGGTCTTAGACCTTTCCTCTGGCGACAATTTTAGGTACGCGGCGGCGGTCGCGCGGGCGATGCCGTGGGATCGCACCGCTTGCGGCGCGAGCTTCGCCTTGGTTGCCTCGCCCTCGATCAGCGCCGACGGCGCGGGCGGCTCTGGGGCCGCGCCGGCTGCTTCATAATCTTCCTGGGTTATGGCTACAGAGGTCATGTATGGCGCGGCGAGTTGGACGGCCGCCTGGTTGCGACCATCGGCAAAAGCTTGAGCGACGGCCAAGAGCCCGGCATCTTTTTGCCGGTTTATTGCGGTGATCTCAGAAAACTGAATCGCGCCTTCTTTCATCATCTGGGCGAACGGGCTGCCCGCCTCGACGGCGGCAAGCTGAAGGTCGTCACCGATGAAACGCACGTAGTCTTGTGGACGAACCTTCTGCAAGAAGGCTTCCATGTCGCGGGCGCTCACCATCCCGGCTTCGTCGAGGATGATAAGGCGTGGAGATTGGTCCTGGTCGTCGCGCTGGCAGAATGAGGCTAGCGTCCGCACGTCGTCTGCATTGATCTCTTTAAGGCCGTCAGCAGCTGCCTGTGATGGGCCAAGACCGACCACGCGTATTCCACGTGCGCGTGCTTCATCACTCAGCGCCGCCATCGCGGTAGTCTTACCCGCACCCGCGGCACCGACGATACTGACAAACTGATCAGAGGACGTGAGAGACATAACCACGGCGGACTTTTGGCCCTCCGTAAATTGGAACCCGTTGATTTTCTCTCTGACCTCGATACGCGCCAGTGCCCCGGCGTCGTCTGTCATGCTGGGTAGGGTGTCACGTCCGGCGCGGACGGTGGCCAGAATTTGAGCCTCACGCTCAAGGGTTTCGCGGGTCACAAGGCGACCGGCGCCGGCGTCGAGGATGTCTCCTGAGGCCTGCGCAGCGGCGATCTCCTTTTCTAGGGCGTCGACCGTGACGCCATCCAAGACCCCCGCGCGCAGGGCATGCAGTTTCGTGGACTGGCTGTTGATAACGGACTCACGTTCAGACAAATGATCGGTCGCATATGTCAGGGCGTCGGCTGTCGCCACCGCCCCGCCGTGTTCTGCCTGCACCCCTTTAAGGTCATCGAGCACTAGCCCAGACTCACGGCCCCGCGCTCTCCACTCCCAGCGCAGGTCATCTTGCGAGAGCCCGGTTTTGCCTTCCCTGGTCGCCATGTTCGCGGCCACCTTCTGTGTGGCTGTCGCAGTCTTGCGGTCCAGGCCCTTACGGTTTAACTCCTCGACGATCTGCTGGGACCGCGCACTAAAATCTGCGATCTGCGCGTCCAAGATCGCCGCCAACTCAAAACCGTTTTCGGTTTTGCGTAGCTGATACCCAAGGGCTTGCATCTCCTTGGCAAGCTCGGCTTGGTAGATAGCCCCGGCCAAATGAACGCCATCCACCCCAAAGTCCAAATCCAAAGCCCTTAACTTCCCGTCTCGCCCGCGGGTCACGTTCAACAGGACATTGTGGGTGTGTAAGTGAGGGTCTGCGTGGCCGCTAGCCGTGCGCGTGTCCTCGTGCCTATAAGAAGCCCATATGGCCTCGCCTGTGCGCTCGACCTCCTTGCCTCCCTTGCCGTAGCGGGCGGTGACAAACTCCCGTTGCATCCATTCCATGGCCCTGCGGTTGGCGCGATCGTGGGCCTCCAGTACAGCCTTGTCACCTCCAACCAGGGCGGCCAGCGACACGCTCTTGGGTGCGTTGAATGTCAGATCCTTGCCCATCCTCCGGTCTGGGGAGGCCTCAGCGAACTTGGAGCCATCCGGCCAGCGACCCTCTAAAAGGTCTTTGAAGATTTTGGCATCGACGGGACCGGCGAGGCCCATCTTAGTGGCTAGGGTGCCACCCCATTGGGAAGGGGCGCCCCTTCCTGAGTAGTACCCCCGCTCATTATCTTTAACCAGCTCCCGCCACTCCAGGTAATCGACAATATCCGCCGCCGACCCCTTCAAACCGCCCTTTGGAAAACTCAACATATGGTCGATCCTCTGATATTCCTACTATCAGGGGCTCGACGAAAATGGCGCCGCACCCTGGACAAAAACTGGCCAATATTTGGCCAACAATGAGCCACGGTCTGGCCGCTGGAGAAGCCCTGGCGTTACGTATGCCCCGGCCTTCTGGCCGGGGGGAAGGCAAAAGCCACCCCCACGTGAGAGGAAAAATATGGGGCCGCGCAACGCCATTCGGCCGCACCGAGCCCACGGCGAGGGGACACCACCCACCAGGGTGCGGTGGTGTGTCTTAGCCAACCCCACGGGTGGGCGTCCATTCCCGTGTACTTCGCGGTGAAAAGAGGTCACAACCAGACCAATAGCGTGTAAATCTCGGTCGTTCAACCGCTATGCACTCGCGTTACAACCTGCTATAGACCACAACTCATCTGGGCTCACCGACAGGCGACCGAAACATCGCGACTCTGACCGATTTTCGTCGAGCCCCTATAAGTGATGGGGTATCGCTACGCTGGCCCCGCAAACGGAGGAAGAAATATGGCGCTTAATGACAGGGCAACACGAATGACCGCGCGGGTCGCGCCGTACAAGGAAGCGATCACAGAAGCCCGCCGCGCGGGCCTCACATGGAGAGACATCGCGCAGATGCTGGGTATCCAGAGCGCGGACGCCGTGCGTCAAGCGGTCCGAAAGTGCCAGTGGGCTGCGGAACAAATTCCACTACCGGAGCCGCCACCCCAGCAAGCCGCACGCCAGCAACAACAGGTGGCCGCACCTACAGCGCCAGCAGCCGCGGGCGGCAAAAAAACTTTTGATTCACTACCGCAGATTGGAGGGAAATAGCATGACCACACAAAAGGAAAAGCTCTTGTTCGTATCACACGGCGGAAAGGGCGGGGTAGGAAAAAGCTACATGTCGTTGGCTGTCACCGAAGCCCTACTGGCAGATGGCCAGCAGGTCGCGATCGTCGAGGCGGACCCCACCCAGCCGGACGTAGCTCAGAGATACATCAACGATCCGAATGTGACCGTGGGGGCACTGTCATTAAACAGAGCCGGTGACGCTGAGAACGCCCTGGCGGCGTTCGGGGAGTGGTTGGAGTCGTCAGCCAGCGCGGACCGAGTGGTGGTCAATCTACCGGCAGGGGCGGGGGAGACGCTAGACTCACAGGGCGACTTGCTGCGTGCGCTCGCCGACGCCCTGCGGTATCGGCTGGTCGCATCCTACTGTCTGGAAAAAAATCGTGTCGCCACGGACGAGATGGCGGACTCTTTCGCTTCAGGGCTGATGAGCCACGTCCAACCGGAGAATCGCTTCATCATCCTCCCGGCGTACAAGGGCGATCCACACTCTTTTGAGTGGATGACTCATGATGCCCGCGCCGCCGTCCTGACCGCCGGCGCGCGGGAGATCGTGTTCCCCGCGCTCGGTAACCGCGGAGCATTGAAAAAACTGGAAGCGACTCCAGGTCGCGTCGGGCGCCTGATCGTACCCCCATACCCCGGTTGCGAGGCATGGCACATCTTGGACAAAGCGTCTGTGTTTCGCTGGCATGGAGCGGTCATGGCCGCTGTGGCCCCCATCTTTGAAGAAGGAGGAAAAGATGAGTAACGACGTTCTCGAGAACCAACACGAGGAGGCCCCTTCTGGGGCCACGCCTCCACAAACACAAATGGAGGAGGTTTTCGATCGGCTAGGCCCACGCGCGCCCGCGATGGCGAAACTCACCAGCCACCACGGGATCACCCCCACTGATCCGCTTTGGTCAGCGGTCCAAACTCTACTTGATGTTCGTGATGAACGGACAGGGACCGAGGCCGCTGCAGGGCGGGCGGCCGATGCCGCCGCGCGCATCGAGGCCGCAGCGCAGGAGGTCGGACAGGGGATCTACGATCAAACTGTCCGCGCCGGAGCGGATCTCAAAGCTGTTCTCTCTGCGGCCCTGGCGGATAAAACTGTTGAGATCGGAAAAGCGATTGTCACTGCAATCCAGCACGCGTCCGGAGAGGGCGCGCGGGCCATCCAGAAGGCGGCCACGAGCCTCCCTGTGGCGGCCGCTGCGCAGCGTGGAGCGATCCTCGCCGACTGGCAAGCGGCATTAACCACGCTCGCCACTCAGAAAGCCGCTGAGCAGGCCAGACGTGGGGAGTGGTGGGTGATGGGGGCCGCCGTTGCTTTCGGTCTGGTGATGGCCCTGGTGGGCGGCTGGGTGGGATACCGGTTGGCGCCCAAGGGGTGGCCGGCGGCGAGCCCGCCAGAGCTGGTCGCAAACTTCGGGAAGGAGGCAGAATTCCAGTGGAACAACACCTCCGCTTTCACGCCAGCCAACTGCCCAGCGGCCCGAGTGTGCGTCGTTTTGAAAAAATGACCGAGTGGTTGCTGGTTGTTGGCGACCATCGACAATATATGAACTGCTCCCGCCAAGCCTAAATGGCTATGGCGTGAGTTTATTTTCTTTCCCATGGTGGGGTTTCGCTTTTGCCCTACCCCCGCCAGAAAGGCGGGGGCATACGGTAACGTTCATTGGAGCCAAGGGAAGGGGCTTGAGGCCCCTTCCCTTGGCTCCTTCCTAGGAGTCTCCTAAATGGAGACTCCTAGAAACTCCTAAACACACCCCGGTTTTGTTGGCGTGGAGAGCACGCCTGTTGGCGTGGAGAACACGCTCTCCAGTTTTGTTGGCGTGGAGAGCACGCCTGTTGGCGTGGAGAACACGCTCTCGGTTTTTTTGACGCGATCGCCGCCCACTATCACCCCGCAGGCCGCCAACGCGTCCGCCTCCTTTCTAAGCTCGCGCCGCCGATTGCGTGCGGCCGCCCCCTCCGTCTCGGCACCCACGGCGGCCAGCACCGTGTCGATGTGCCAGCCGCCTGGCGGGCTGGTGCGGTGAGTCAGTACCCAGCGCGCGGCCGATGCCGCCACGCCGCTTCTGAGGGCGGCAATAGGTCGTGGATCGTAGTGCAGCGCCAGGTCCTTGCGGAAAAGACGGGCTGTGGTGGGTGACAAGGTGATTTTCCACAATCGCCGCTCTCCACAAACAGATGTGCCCGCTATGGCTTTGCTGGCCTCAATCCGATACAAAAGCCCGTCGAGCATCCATTCGCCGCTCGATGTTGTGAGGGAGATCGCGGCCATGCGCAGATCTTCTGCCAGATGTCGGATTCCGGTGGAGCTGTACCCGCCCCATGCTGTCCCGCGCCGCCGCTTTTGTTTGGTGGCGTTATCGCCGGCGCGCTCCCTTGCGCGGCGCTCACCGAGCGCTGTCCTGATCGCATAGGGGTCCACAAGGACCTGCACTCCTCCTCCTTCCAGATCCCGCTGCTTGATGGCGAAAAACATTATGGCTTCCAGTAGGGCTGCGTGCATGGTTCCCAACCGCCCCGTGACTTTCGCTTGGCCCCACGGTGTTGTTATTTCCCTCGTGCGCCAGGTGGGGCTGCGCGTCGATTCAAACATCTGCAGTCGCGCCTGCAGCGCGGTCGTGGTGGGCATTAGACGATCCTTGTAAAGAACGGTCTTCTCTTTACCAGTCGTCGCCGATTTCATCTTCGTTACCTCCTCCACCGCCACCCGCCGCCTTGGTCGTCTGGCCGTGATCGATCTGCGATGACGCCGCACGCGCGGGTTTTTGTTTGCGCCCGCCCTGCGCTGCGGCCAGTTTTTCAGTCGCTTCGAGATTGAGCCAGGGCACTCCCACGTCCGTTATCCGCAGCGCCATCCCGGGCTGGCGCGGTCCGCGGCTGATCTTTGGACCGGAGCACACCCGCCCGTAACCCGGCTCCAGGCCCGTCTCCTGCTCCTCGGCCTCGCTCATCCCCCGCAGCACCCAGACGGCCCGTGAGGCGGCGGCCAGCGCCGTTCCGCCACGCCCGGACTGGTGGTCGTCTCGGCGATTCAGGATCGCTTCCTGGCCTGTGTGGTGGACGACCAGGACACTGCCGCCACCACTTTGGCGAGCCATGCGGATCAGGAGGCGCATGAAGGTGTCCAGGTGGCCGTTATCGGCCTCGGACAGTGAATGGAACATGATCATGGGGTCGATGATCGTCAGCCGCGCGCCCTGCATAGTGGTCAAAAGTGTCGAGGCATGCTCGGTGGGTCGGGGCTCGGAGTCCTGTCGCCCCGCCTTCATGAGTGGCATTCGCTCACCGTCCAGCGCATGGAATTCCAGGTTAGCAAGACCGTTGCGGATCGTATGTGGATCGACCCCGCGCGCGGCCGCGATGCTCAACCACGCATCGAGACGGCGATGCGCCTCGTCGACATCATCCTCTCCCCACAGGTATAAGACCCTTCCAGTAGCCCGGGGCGCAGGCAGAAGTCCGCCTGCGACGGGGATTCCGCACGCGACTGAGAGCGCGTACTGCAGGGCGAGGTTGGACTTGCCTGAGCCGTCAGCGCCGACGAGCAAGCCCGCTTGCCCGGCAGGCAGGCCAGGTAACACGAAGTCGACCTGGGGAGCTGCGGGGCCTGAAATAAGGTCCGCGGCGGTGACGGTCTGGAGATTGCTCATCCCCGCGCCCTCCGTTCCTTGCCCCAACCCCTTGGCACAACCTCAGGGCGCAGGCCCGCAGCGGCCATGGCGCGGTTGATCTCATTGGCTAGGTCTATTGCTAAGGCCATCTGTTTCTCTGAAACGATTTTTCCGCGCGAAACGTCGTTACATAAATTCACGACGACGAGCGCCGCGTGCGCGACAGTGCGCAATGACATCCCCGCGGCGCGCTGTATTGGGGATGGCGCCGCCGTCGATTTACGATCTGGATACAGGTCCGAGAATGTCAGTCCCACGGACTCCAGTACGTCCACTGCACCGCAGCCGGCGTGGCAAAAGAGCAGCACTACTCCATCCGGTTTTTCTGTGATACGTAAAGAGGGGTGACGATCCCGGTGTGCTGGGCAGCGAGCCATCCAGGGCCCGCCCTCCCGGCCCTGGACGCCATCCAGGCGCTCCAGGATTTTTTGTGCAGGGGTCACAGGTCACCCCCTGGAAACATGTCGCCCTGAGGGTCCGGCCTAACAACCCTCTGGTAAACGCCAACGGCGACCTGCCTGACTCGAGTGGCAGTAAGGGGAGACTTAAACGCCTCCCCGACCTCGGCCGCGCTGTGCCCCTCGGCTAATAACTCACAGACGACCCGTTCCTGGATGGTGCGGGCATGCCGGGCGAGCTGCCACCATCGTGCGGGGCCGACCCCGCAGACGGGCATGGATGAGGTCTCAGGCCAGTTTGGGATGTCCAGAAAATCCGCCCAATTTTCGGGAAAGATGTCATCCACAAACCCCACCACAACCCCGCGATGCCCATGATTTTTAGTTTGCATGCTCATTGGGCACCCCCGGCCCCCCGGCGGGGTCGGCCGGTACGTGCCGCCCCACTACTCCACCCATCAACGATCCAGTCAGTAACGTCGGCCTCCCGCCAACGGACAGCGCGGCCGATACGCAGCGGCTGCGGGAAGGTCCCGGCGGCCGCCATTTTCTGCACCATGCGCGGAGACAGCGCAACACGGCCGGCGACATCTGGCAGCCGTAACAACCGCGGCGCTGACGCCGGAGCGGCGGCGATGGTTTCATGGTCATGCATGTCTATGCCTCCGAGATACCGTGCCGGCATGATGGTGCTGTACCGATGGCAATAAAATGGGTACACTGACCATGAGGGTTATGTATGAACGACAACGCAGAAACCATCGCAAAAGTTTTGCGCCGCACGCGGGGGGCGGAGCCTTCTCCATCTCTAGTGGCGCGGAGGGTCCGTCTCCTTATGGACGACGAGGCGGCCTGGCCGGCGTGGGTACGAGCCGTCGTTTTCTGTCAGGCGGGATTGGTGGATACCAAGAAGGCCCTGACCCCCATTATGGATATCCCCGAACGTCTCGATCTGGCGTGGCTACTCGAGGAGACGGCGCCGGGCGCTCGTGAGGCAGACTATTGGGTGGCTCGGCGTTTTTTTGTCACCCTGGCTGCGCACATCAGAGCAAGGATTCCAGCCCCACGTAAACCGACGTCCACCCTTCCCCCTTGTTTCTTTTGTCCCCGGTCTGCCCGGCGGTACGTGGAGATGCGAGACCCCGAGTGCCCGGAGGTGCCCGCACATCTGCACGTGTGCGCGCAGCACGCCCCCGGTACTTCTGGCTGGCGTCGCGCCAAGCGTTTGGTCCTATGGGCGGGCGGGGTCCAGTCGCTAGGTCGGCGCTACAGGCTGCGGCGGCGTGAAGCACGTCCTCCTCCCGGCAACGCCCCTGCTGCTGATGAGGCCTTGGGTGCCTCGTCCTTGGCGGACTGGGAGAAGCATGCCACCGCGACCGGCCGTGATGATCGCGCCACATATGCCGCATCGCGCGCCCTAGTCGACGCGGACTTTTTTCATGAAGCCCGCGAATCGCGCGCCGAAGGCGGCCGGCGGGCGCGTGGCGGTGGTCGGCCCAGCCAAGTGAGCGCGGCAAAACTGCGCCGCATCCGAGCGCTGGCAGACAGCGGGCTGCGGCAGTCGGAGATCGCCACCCGAGCGGGGTTATCCCAGCCCCACGTAAGCCGATTACTCAAGTCATTCAAGTGATCGTTGTGCTGTAATTATGCTGTAACGGTGAGTAAGTTCGCTGCGTCTGCGTGCGCGTCGGTGCGCAAGATTTCTTTGTGTATTAGCGTCTTAGGATGAACCGAAACGCATAGAGGCGAATGGATGAGCCATTTTCTCTGAATGGGGTTCAGGTGGTCGGAGGTTCAAATCCTCTCGCCCCGACCAAATATCCCAGCCCTATCAAGAAGTTACATAGACTCTTTTCCGAGCCGCCGGTTTCCGCAAAATGAGTGCGGGGCTTT
>JAJYPQ010000346.1 GCA_021795255.1 Pseudomonadota bacterium | reverse complement strand
CTCCAGCGATTCATGGGTAACCTCCATACTGGTGTAGTTAATCCTAGCCGAAAGCTTAGATTCGACAGAGTGGCTAAGGTTCCCACGTTGTTGGCACCGATACAGATTGTGTAGAGCCGTTGTAGACCAACCGGGCCTGTTCGTCGCCTGATTAATCTCATGAGAAATCCCGAGAGACTATAGCTGCCATTGAGGTTTGGTAGCCTCGGTGGCCGCGCCGCAGCAGGTTGAACGCTATGAATATAGCGCAAGTGACACAATGAGAACATGGAGGATGTCGTGTAGTCTGGAGGAAGGCTAAATTAAAGAACGGCCGGGCCTGCGCCCGGCCGTGTCAGCCCGCCGCCAGCATCAGGCCGCCTGTCGTTGTGACCGCGCCAGCGTGCCATCCAGTCCAAAAGAAGGTAGGACGTCCAAGCCGATCCAAGAATGGATCATGGCAGCCCAAAGCGCTACGCCTTCGAGCGCCTTGGCAATGAGCTGCCGCCCCCGCACAGAGTTCTGGTCCTGCGGTTCGAGGTGCGCCATACCCATGATGCTGTGATGCTCGTCCGCCTCCACATGGATGTCGAAATACGTGTCCCCGGCGCCGAGTGTGCGCATCTTCGGTGCGGCTATTTTGAAGAAATCATTAGAACACCGCTCGATACCGCTGTTGATTGTAAGTACCCACTTGTACCGGTCGCCCTCGAGCGCCATCTGATAGGCAAGATTGATGCAGGCGTTTGTCGCGAGCGTTGGGATCACCGAAGCGATTGCAGACCGGTCGGGGAGCAATCGGTGCCTGAGCATCCACTGCATAAGCAACTCGTGATGGGTTGCCTCTCCGTAAGCGTGCGTTGCGTAGAACGGCATCATGTGGTTCTCTGACATCGGGGTTGTGGCCAGCATGAGACCCATCACCTTTGGGAAGGTGGCGGAGTGATGAAATAGCTGTACGGCCGCTGGCTGGAACTCTTGAGGGCTTTTCAGCGAATCGAGCCAATCAAAGAATGGCATCTCCAGAACCTGATCGCTTGCACGATAGAGCGGCTCCGTAATCCATGCATGCTCGTGCCGCAGGCGTTCGATCTCGCGTGCGTCGGCCGCATCATAGGTGGATTTAGACACATCGCTTGTACGTGGCATTGCCTTCCTCCTTGTAGTGGGCGTTAGGATTTAAAGATAGGTCCACATCCCTGTGGTGCCCATATCGCCGTCGTTCTATGGGCTCGGTGCTCTCCATGGCGCCGATTGATGCGCAAAAACTCTGAAAGCTCTCAGAACCAATACATCGGATAGCGGCGACCTTTCACAAACGAGTGGTACAGGAGCGCTATAGTCTGCAGGATCAGTACACCGAGCAGTGTCGGGCGGAGCAGAAATGGCCAGCCGGCATGTGCGAGCATGATGATGACAGGGTTTGATCCCGCCGGTGGATGCACGGTGCGGGTGATCTGCATGACGCTGATCGCAGTCGCAAGCGCAAGTCCTGTGCTCCACCATGTGGAGCCGAAAAGAGTGATGGCTAGGAGGCCCGTCAAAGATGACAGGACATGACCACCGATCACGTTCCGTGGTTGCGAGAATGGGCTCTCTGGGAACCCAAATAACAGGACACAGGATGCGCCGAAGGAGCCAAGCAGAAGCGGTGTGCGAGCGGCATCGGCAACATAGGCAACGGTCGCAATCGCCAAGAATCCGCCGAGCCATGCGAGTACGATCTGTGTCAGCGGTGTGGTAGCCGGCGGAGCGGCGTGTCCGCCACGCATGCTCCCAAGCCAAGCCCGAACGAGCCCTGTGTGGGGCTTGTTTGTCAAAGACATCGAAGGTATCGGTTCACGCATAAACAGCCTTAGTTAAACAAATGGTTGGTAGTCAAAAAGACTAGAAAGGGCCTCAGTTAAACTTCGTTTTTTTATCCGGACATCATTGGCCACTGCGCAAGGTGGGTTAGCGCCTCACGCAGGGTCTCTTTGTTCCCGAAGATCCGGTTCATCATGAGCGCGCCCTGAATCAGCGCCACCGCCTCCCGGGCCTTTGTCAGCGCCTGTCGCCTAGCTAACCCCAAGGCTTGATAGATGGTCGCATAGGAGTTCACCCAGTCCGAGAAGTATGATTGGATCGCTGGCCGGAACTCGCCCACAGAATCAATTGTTTCAAGTGCGAGATTGCCAATAAGGCAACCCCCCTCCCGACTGTCAAAGTACTGAAGGACGGCGTCCGCAAAATTTTTGAGGCGATCGGCAGGCATGATTGTGGGATCGCTGACAAGCGGAAACACATACGTGCGGAAATGCCCATGTACCGTCTCCATGGCGCGGATCGCGAGCTGCTCTTTGCCCGGAAAGTAGTGATAAAGGCTTCCCTTCAGCAGGCCGCTCGCAGTACCCAACTCGGCCATGGTCGTCTTGTGATAGCCGTGGCGTCGGAAGAGGTCGATCGCACAAAAAACCACAGTTTCCTCATCAGATTTCTGTACTGGCATGGATCGCTCTCCTTCAATTGCTCAAGGTACTGTAACAAACGACCGGTTGGTTGTCAACGTATTTTACGCGGACGGAACCTCCGTACTTCGGCCTTGAGCCATCTCGCGCTCGCGTTACCCGCGGCATAGCGGGCATCGACATACGCCCGTGTGATGGCTGCAACCTGTGGCGCAAGGTCAGGGCGTGCGCGTGCCACCCTTACAGAATAATCGCTCGGGCCCTCATGGGGGTGTTTTGGCAACCCGACCCGGGCGAGCCGTTTATGGAAGCGAAGGTAGGCCGCAGCCGCGGGGTCGCGAAGACGCGGCGTATGAGCCCCAAACGTCTTCACGGCAAGCATACTGATCATTGCGAAAATAAATACTGCGCCCGCAAGCGACACGCGCCGCACGTCGCGCCAGCCAAGGGCATGCAGAAGTCGCTCTTGGCGGCGCCAGTTATAGTTCGCGACCCAGTCGTCCCAAGTGGTGGTGAAAGCATCATGCCAGAGCATCAGCCGGTATCGGGCGGCCGACCAGAGGGACCGCGCGAGCAGGCGCGTAGTTACAGTTTGCCCGGCAGGGAGTGGCCAGCGTCCTTGTGCGGTGAGCCGCAGTATTGCCCCAACCCCGTAGTCCAGGGCGGCAGGGGCCACAACGGCGGTGGGGTCGACGCGTCGCCAATGGTTTTTGAGCCAGACCTCTGTCCAAGCGTGCGCGTCGCGCGCACGCACGATGAAGTCGTGGCCGACAGGGTTGTACGTACCACCTGCGTAACCGACGACCACACGGCTTGGAACTCCCTCGGCGCGCATCAGGGTCGCGAACGCCGCCGCATAATCTGTGCAATACCCCCGGCGTGCCTTGAACAGAAACGTGACGAGTGGATCCCGGCCCATAGGCGGGGGCGCCAGTGTATAGACAAAACCGTGCGCAACAAAATAGTGAAGGGTGTGTGCAACGCGCGCGGTGGCCGTTGGTGCACCGTCAGCAAGATGCTGAGCGAGTCGGAGAATACGGGGATCGATCGTCTGTGGAAGTGCAAGGTCCCGTGCCCGTTCGGCAGGTGTCAAACTTGATGGGGGTGTAAAGGTGGCCCGTGCGTGGTAGCGGAAGAGGTGATCGACCGGGTGAGATGCGCGCAGCAGGTCCCCAGTCACGAGCATTGCTCCCGGTATCGGCAAGGGCCAATCGAGCGCTGGGAGTGCCCGTCGGCCGGTCGGCTGGAGGAGCAGTGTGTAACTAAGGTTTGCGCGGGTCGCCGAAGGCCGTGCAATCTCCTGTTCGTGGCGTTGCGCACGCCAGACGCGTCCGTCCGTGCGGGTCATGACGTAGACCCTGAAGTAGCGCTTATCGCTCGGGGGCGCATCACCCCTTTTGAAAAGTACCCGGAAAGCGACTCGTCGGGACGGGATGAGGCGTGTAAATGCGCCGGGCCTGAGGACATGGCTCAAGCCTGTTTCGGCAGCGTGGTTTGTCGTTGTCATTCCCCATAGACCACCGGCAAGTCGTGGGAACAGGAGATAGACGATGAGTGCAAGCGGCAGAGCCTTTGCAAGAAGCGCAAGCGCCAGCTGGAAGCGGTTTTTCAGTGGGAGGCCTACGGGTTGCGTGATTGTGCCAAGTGTCACAAGCGACAGTACGAGAAAACCGAGCGCATAGAGGCCTATCACGATGGATTGGGCGAACACCAAGCCCCCGAGTAGGGCGATATAGCTCAAAAGTACCAGCACCACGAGATCGCGGCGCGTTTTCGCCTCGAGGATCTTGAGACCGAACATCGCCACGAAGAAGCTGAAACCTGGCTCGGCGCCCCGCAGGGTATGGAATTGCGCGTATACAGCTGTAAGCGCCGCGAGCACGAGACAAAGCTTGACAGAAAGGTGGACAGGTGGCAGCGATCGGCGCTCTGCACCGATGCGCCAGCTAAGCAACGCTGCCGCGAAGATGAGCGTCCACCATGGGAGGTGATCCGCAAGGGGCAACAGCGAAAACCCCGTGAGGATCGGCAGCAACGTAGGTAGGGCAGTGGGCTTAGGGGGGGTCGTTTCCATAGAGCGCGAGGAGGCGGAGGCAGCGGGCCTTGTGCCGTCCCCCGACGTCGGGTGGCACAATTGCAGTTCCGAGATCAAGCCCGTAGCGTAACCCCTGTCGCTCCGCGGATAGGACCTGCCAGCATAGGAGGCTCAGTTCGGGTTCCATGTCAGTGTTGTTGCGAAACTTAAGCCATACCTCGTTATCGTGTTGTCCACTGAAGTGTTTGATGAGAAGGCCGCGGCCACTGGCCGCCGCCTTCCAATGAATGTGCCGGGGATTTTCCCCTGCCCGGTAGACAGCAAGACCCGAAAAATCTGAGCTTCCACGACTTACGGGTGCTCGTGACACCGCCCCCTCTGTGGCCCCGGGGCGACGTTCTTCGGGGAGGGCGCCGATGGCAGTGGGGCATGGGTAGGCGAGCGCCACCTGGGTCAAACGAAGCCCAC
>JAJYPQ010000021.1 GCA_021795255.1 Pseudomonadota bacterium | reverse complement strand
ACATGATCTTCGTGCTCCACGTTGTTGGAGCGAAGAAGATTATGCCGAATGGGCTTACCGCAACCACACTGCTAACCGCGCCTTCTTGACGGCATGCGGCATAATCCGGATCACGGCATTATGGGTCATTTCGTGCATAGCCGTGCTGTAAAACGCTTCAGGGTTAATGAAGGCCTCGCGGGCTGGTAAGTGGATCTCGTCCCGGCCTGGAATATAGCAAGCTTGCGTCCCGCCAATCTTGATAGGTGCGGGGCTCGCCTGCATGATGCGCTCGGCGTCTTCGATGGCGGTAAAGGCCGGGCGTTCTTCCTTGGCCGGTGCCTGTATGCCGTCGATCTGGTCGAGGTTGAAAGCCACAAAGGACTTGATGACCGCGCCTTTGACGGTTTCGGTTTCGCCGGTGGTGGCGTTGGTTTCCTGCGACTCCCAGGGCTTGTAGAACACACACGCGGTGCCATGCTCGCCCTTGCGCACCTGACCGCCCATGTCGGCCGCTTGTTTGTAGGTGAGCCAGTAAGGGGACGCGTAACCGTGGCTAAGGCCTGCCGCCCAAAGGATTAGAATGTTTATGCCCTGGTAGGGCTTGCTCGTGGCAAGGTTCATGGGCAAGCTGGGTTGACTGTCCCAAAGCCTACGGCCTGTGGTACGGGCTTGCTCCATCGCTGCTAGAATCTGGTCGGTGATGGCCTGATGAATATCGAAGGTTTGACCCCCTGCGGATGCGGAGGCTGGAGCCCCCTCGACTTTGACTTTGTGTTCTGCCGCCTGTTTGTGGTTGCGCGTTTTCATGGTTCGTCTCCTGGTTGTGGTCCTGCGTCTTGCATCGGCTCTCGCCCCTCACTCAAGGCCGTGGGAGTGAGCGGCTTTTGGCGACCGGCAAGACCCATGACAACGGTCTTATCGTTGGCGTGGGGCTTGTGAGGGAGACGCGAACGAACGCGGCATGGGGGCGAGAGCCGATGCTTGCAGGACCACGGAGACGAAAAGAGCGCAACCACGGCGGCGGGTTAAAAAGTCATTAAGGGGGTTACTTCCGTTAAAGGGTTGGGGTGAGTCATTGTGGGCCGTGGTCCCTGCCAGCCCGAAGGCCTGCGCCGTACCGGCTCCCGTAGCCTGTACTCAGCGCAACGGATTTCTCTGGTCAACTTATCCACCGTCTTGGATGGCGCGCAATCCACAGGGGGCACCACCCCGCACTTCACGGCTCTCCATGAAGGGGCGTGGCTGAAAGGCGCCGGGGACTTTGGTCAATCCCAGGGCGCCTCGGTCACCGACTTCGGGGGGATCACAGGCTACGGGA
Organism: Pseudomonadota bacterium; assembly: GCA_021795255.1. The sequence goes on along the minus strand of JAJYPQ010000021.1, from coordinate 19,846 downwards.
AGGCAGTCTCTCCAAATCTCGTGGTCGGTGGCGCGTTCTCCGGTCTTGGCACCACCACCCATACCCCCCAACAAAGCCTGAACGGCCAGTCCTTGGGGGTCTATGGCTATGGGATCTACACCCAGGGCGCATTACGCCTCTCAGCGAGTGTCGGGGCCGGAGCCTTGTCTGAGGATAGCCAACGCAACCTCGCCCCCACGGGTCTCATCGCCACCGGCTCCACCAGTGGCTGGTTCACCGACACCGGGGTACAGGCCCAGTATCTGATCCCGATGGGGCGCACGTTTGTGATGCCCTATGGCAGTGCCACCTATCTCCATACCCACTTGAATGGCTTTAGCGAACACGGCGCGGGATCGCTCGACCTGACCTACGGCAGTCAGACCGGGAACCTGGGGGAGTTCACCGGCGGGGTGCGTACCGGTATCGATCTGAAAGACCATGCCCTCACCATTATCCCGTGGGTGGAACTGGGCGGCACCGGGACCGCCGGGAATCGGACATTGACGACGACGGAGGCGATCGGCGTCACGAACGTCAGCGCCGTCGGTCAAATCGCCCCGGCGGCAAGCTTCGATATCGGTGCGGGCGTCACCGTCACCAGCCACGGACCGTGGGCGGCTCGATTGGCCTATACTGAGCAGTTTGCCGGACCGACTCACCTCAACAGCTTTACCCTCCTCGGACGGTATCGGTTCTAACAACTGACAGAAGGATACGGGTGTGCTTGGGAGGCGCACCCATTGTTATGTTCTGGTTATTAAGTCATTTCGGTAAAACAGGGGGTACTACGATAAGGGCATTGGGGTGAGCTTGTCGGGCTTTAGCGCCGATCTCCGTAATGAGATCGGCGCCCGGGCGCGTAACTGAACAAGGGCCCCTTTCGAGGCCGTCAATGGTTAGATCCGGACCGTCCGACCGTCTACCAATGCCGATAAGGTCACGGGCTCAAAGTGCAGGTCCAGTTCGGCTCCATTTGCAATGATCTCGCGGATGCTGATATAGCCAAGCTCACGCTCGAAAACGACGGCGAGCCCAAAAGCCTGCGCGGTACCGTCGCCTGTCATGTCCTTCTCTGTGATGTACCAGTCGAAACCGGCGGTAAAGTAGTGCAGGTAAGCCACGGCCTCCATGCCCGATCCGTCCTGGTCGTAGGTCTTGGGCATGCTCTTAATGAGTCGCGCTAGGTCCATAACTTTCTGCTTGAAATAAGCCTTTTCTTCACTATCGCGGCAAAGGTCCCATATCGCGCGCATTTGGCTCCTACTAACGAAAGGATTCAGTACGCCAAGGCCCGCTGTTGCCTGCACTAAGCTGATCTCTTTCACCCCTGCGGATTGTTGAAGCTTGAACCCCTCGGTGTTGATTGGGCTTCCATTGTGGGCCGCATGGCCTATGACTTGGCTTCTGGCATCCGTGTTGCGCTCGTTCGTATTCATGGTAAGTCTCCTGTTGTGGTCCTGCGTCTTGCGTCGGCTCTCGCCCCTCATGAAAAGCCGGAGGAGTGAGCAGGTTTTGGCGACCGGCAAGGGGCATGACATCGGCTTTATCGCTGGCGTGACACTTGTAAGGGAGACGCGAACGGACACGGCCTGGGGGCGAGAGACGGGGTTGGCAGGACCATGGAGACGGAATGGAGAACGAGCGTGGATGCCGGTAAAAGGACGGTGCGGGCCGCTCTCTGGATCGACCTTGGCGCCATCCGACCTTTGGGGTAAGCTCATAAAAAACGGCTATTTGCAATCTGGGGTTGGACAGAGGTTTTCGGGACGGTAAGAATTTTGCTCTGTTCCGTGCAAAATCTGGTTGGTTTGGTTTGCTCGGATAGCGTGTCCTTCTATGCAAAACTTGGTTGGATTTGTAATCAATCCAGACCGAGCAATACTGGGGAAATGGGCTGCGTGGGTACTAGTCTCCGTCTGAACCAATCGAAACGGAAATGCCACCGTCTGCAATTCGGCCGGAACGGTCATTGAGCGCTTGGCGCCTGAGTGGCCGGCCTATTTCGCATTGCTGCCGCTCGACCCGGTCCAATGACAAATCGGGGCTGATGCATTCAAGCGGCAGCTTCTCGATAACCGCTACTCACCCTTCCGACCCGTTGCAGCCATCTGGTACCGCGAACTACGCACCACAAAGCTTCTATTCACAGCCAATCGCTAGCTAATCGATACGGTAACTCTGGTCTGTCGACTTCCGTTGAACGGCACCTTGAGGTCTTGGGCGACGTATTCCACAAATGCTGACTTGTAGACAAGCAACTTGCACTTGAACGCGTACGTGGGTACTGGCTCGAGGCAGAACAGCGTCGACGTACCCCTGACCTGATGCTCGTCTAAGCAGACGCATGAACCAACAACAATGCAACCACATCGGGTTCCTGTTCATTCTCTGTCATCGTTGTGCTCGCGGAACTCGGCTGGGAAGTACTCAATGCGGCCGTCTGTCATCTTATGGGGGTAGAAGGAGCGCTGATCCCACCGACCGATAGGTTCGACCTTGGCGAAGAAGTCTTTGAAAGGGCCACGGCTTCCAGGTGCAAATGGAGTGTAGATGTGAGGAGCTTGTACGTACTCGTCGCCGAGGTCATCAATGTCCAAGATATCTTCGAACCGCACTAGGCCGACAACTTCGAGCCACGCTTTATTCGCCTCCGGAATCTTGTTCCAAAACTCGCAGATAGCCCGCCGCTTCTCGTCGTGCCGATCTTCGCCCAACCAAGGGTCGTTGTCTGTCCGGCTTCTAGCGTCGTTCACAGCCATCGCGGCGTCCCACGATTTGCCATCCTCAGAGAGGTACGCGAAATAGCGGTTCACGCAGAACCTAAGTCCATCGTGCGACATGCCACGGTACGGCCACACCATCCACAGCGGGTTCTTCTTAAAATGGGCAAGGTCGCCCGTGTCCGGGTACTCTGTGGCGTCAGGAGAGCGCAGCAATAACGACGCATCGGACTGGTCTCTAAGCATGCGGTTCGCCTTCCTCTTCATCATCAACCGGGCCCGCAGGTCGGCTCGTTGGGAGCGCCGGCGAATGGTCAGCGAAAAGCCGAAGTAGGCGAATAAGAGGTGGTCATTCTCGGGGCGGAAGAGCCGGTCCTCGAGCTCACCCTTACCCCAGAGGTGCCACTCTTCCAATTCCATCTCGCCGCACTTTTTGGCGAAGTCGTCGCGGGCTTTTTTGGAGAAATCGCAGGCCGCTGCGAACACAAGTCCGTAAAGCTTCTCATCCGGGCCGAGCACGGTATCGTCCAAATACTTGACCAATGCCTTCGGCCCAATGGCTCGCTCACGCTTGCACTGAATGAGCCAGAGCCTGTCATCGATACCCTCACTGAGGCTCGATCGCTCCTCGGCCGCGTCATCTTCTTCCGCTAAAGCAGGGGGCTGATCCTCCTTTGCGACGATTTCGTAGCCTCGCGCATCGAACCCATCGTCGCTGCCTGAGCGGCCCGTAGCCTCGAGTCGCCGCCAAGGCTTGAACTCGTACGCAAGCTGTCGCACGAGATCTTCGAATCTTTTCGGATCCAGGTCCTCGAAGTGCAGGGGTCCAATGGTGCGAGTGGTGGCCATCCAGTACGATATCAGACGGGCAGCTTGCCGGGAATGCCGTAGCAGTTGCTCGATCCGGATGAGCCGCTGCTGGCCTGCACAGAGGCTGACGTTGGCGACCGACAGGTTATGGCCGATAGCACGCATCCGACACGCCGCCTGACACCGGCCGTCTGCGACTTAGCGGCACAATTAGACTCCCATCTACCACGAAGGAGTCTGACAGGGAATTCAATCATAGTCGTGAACCCTGGAACAAGGGAAAGCTGATCGGCCAAAAGCCACCCCTCAAGCTAAAAGACATTTGGGCCCTCCGAATTCACCTCCAAAAAGAGCATCAGGTTCGCGACCTGGCCTTGTTCAACCTGGCCATCGACAGCAAGCTACGCGGCTGCGATTTGGTAAACCTGCATGTTCGGGACGTGACGCACGGTAACCAAATCTTGCCCCGTGCCATGATCGTGCAGCGAAAAACTCAACGGTCAGTGCAGTTTGAATTGACCGAGCCAACCCGGTCTGCCGTTTCTGCATGGATTGATAAGGCAAGCTTGAAGCCGGAGAACTATCTGTTTCCCAGCCGTCTGGCGAAATCACCCCATGTGTCTACCCGCCAATATGCCCGTATCGTGCATCAGTGGCTGGCCGCCATCGGACTCGATTCGACGGTCTATGGCACGCATACCCTGCGACGGACCAAGGCAACGCTGATCTACAAGCGAACAAAAAACCTGAGGCCCGTCCAACTCTTGCTCGGCCATACCAAGCTCGAGAGCACAGTCAGATATCTTGGGATCGAGGTGGATGACGCGCTGGAGATCTCGGAGCAGACTGAAATCTAACCGGGGCGCGGCCGCACGCCTTGCAACCTATTTGGGTTCGTGCGGCCGCTTTATGGCATGATGCTGTATGCGTACTACCGGCCACAACCGGACCTTCGCAATACCGGGAGGTGGCCATTCGCGTTGGCCAAAGCGGACGTTTGACTGGGAGGACTTCCTTGACGATAGGACACTGGACAGATTGATTGGCAAGATCTGTAACAGTAGTCTGGCGAAACCATCTGCAAGACCAAAACACGTGTGGTAGCATAGACGCGGCCAATTGTTGCCCGAGGTCACTGCTGAAAAATCGCGACAAGCCATGCTACCGTTCCTGACCGCTTACGACCCACTAGGTGGAAGTTCTGGCAGCATCGACCCGCTGGGCGCGCTTCAGACCTACGGCGCACTCGCGGATTTGCTGTTGCCGAGCGTGACAACCATCACGACCCGTTCACGCTACCTCTCCATGCTGTGCGCCGCACTTGCCAACGCGGAACTGTACCGGCAGCTTCTTCCAGGCGCTTCGGGTTTGGCCCAGCGCCGCAAGGCCGTCGAACCGTTTGAACGGTTATGGGCGCTGGCCTGCGTTGCGGCGCGTGAGGCTGGGAACGACGGTGCGGCTGATGGTTTGCGGGGAATCTCCTACGCGGAGAAGGGCTACCGCCACTTCGCGACCAACGGCAAGAGGGTCAACTGCAACTTTCCGCTTTTGAAGTACCAATCGCGCACCGGCGCGGTAGGCACGTACTGGACGGCGCTCGTCGGTGGACAGCTGGTTCACGGCGATTCAGGATCGCTCGCCGTGGAAGGACAAGAACTCGCCAAGCAGTTCCCTGAACTCCCGCTAAAAAGCCAGGACCGAGCGAGGTTCGCCGACCCTGAACGCGCCCATCAAGTATCTTTGTCTTTTGACGAACTGATTGCGTGGAGCGGGAAGTGCCACTTGCAGGCTGCCACGTGCCAAGAACGGCAGCAACTCGGTGAGGCCCTCACTGCCGATGATCGAAGAGAGTGTGTCAGCCGTGCGCTTGGGATGATAGCGGACGAGATCCCGGTTGTCTGGGGCACCAAGCATCTCGAACGGCTGGGGAAGAGACTGAAAACCATACCACGGGCAGTCGAACTCGGTCTACCCGTCGTTATCGACGCCATTGTTGTTACCGAGCAGTTCCACGAGGCGGTGCTGAGGGTGTTCGAGACACTTCTATGGTGGGGGACCCTGAACGCTGGCAAGCCGGTTGCCGATCTCGTGGTTGATGCTAATTTCCGCAAGGCATCTGAACGTTGCCGAGCGACAGCGCAGGCACTTCGGCAGTTCCGCGAGAAGTGCAACAGACCCGATGTTCGCGATGGCATCGAGGGGCTGGCCACATTCTGCTTTCAGGTGGACCGCTGCCGGACTGAGCGAGAGATTCTGACGGAGTTGCTGGACCGGCACCATCGGGTCCAGTCAGGCAAGCTGGACGGTGGAATTCCGAAACGCGACTGGATCAGTTGGGACAATACCGCGCTGTTGCGGCCATCGCCTCGGTTTCAACGAAATGATCGGCCCAGCCCCGCAAATGGAATCTCCCTGACGCATCCGTATCGGCTGGAGCCGTTCGTCTACATGCTCCGCGAGAACGGTCTGTTGCCGCGCAAGTGAAACATGGTGATGCCGAAACGAATATGGAACGAACACGCCGCCTCATCGACTACTATTTGCCGCCCGATGAGGGGTTCGTCCTCGTATCGCTAGTCGCGACAACGTATCAGGTCGATTTTGAGTTCCTTGAAGAGGAACTCTTGGCCGCAGCACTGGGCGTGCGCTCCCCCGTCAGCCGTCTCAGAGCGTTTCGTTCAGAACTGGAGCGCAAGCTCCAAAAGACGGAAGTGTCCGTGTTGTACGATTTAGGCGGGTGTGAACGGCTCGCCCGACTCTCTCCGCGCATCGATGCTATCCCAGTTATTGCCCGCAAGCTGCACTCCAAGATCTCCCTGCTGATGTGGATTCGTGAAAACGCGACCCGTGGCGCGCTGCCAGATCGAAGAATCCGCCTCATCGTCGGATCAGCGAACCTCACACGACAGGGATTCCGCCACAATTACGAGTGCGTCGTGTCCGGGGACTTCGGCGGCAGAAGTACGTCCCGGAGAGATCTCCTCACTACAGCCATTGGGCTTGTTCAGCAAATTGGCGCGGAATCGCAGGCCCCGCAACTTCAACGTCAGCTAAGGGCCTTTTCGGCCCAAGCTGCGCTTCTCGTGGATGAAGCCACGGCATCAAACGATCCGGTTGCGCTGGTCGCCGCCAATGAAGTCGTGCCGACCATTCGCGACACGTGGGCAGCGTTGTCGAACAAGGCTCCTGAAACGGCAGCGGTTGTGTCGCCGTTCTGGGCCGAAGGAATCACGGCTCCGGAGGCACTCTTTCAACTATTCCAGCGGCTTGGCCTGCCAGCGAAGCTGGAACTGGTTTGCCGGAGCGAAAAGTCGGCGGATGGCAAGGCATGGCTCCCGGTCTTCGACAGCGCGCTTGCGATTGACCTGAAAAAACGGCTTTCTAGCCGACTCTTCCTTCGTGCGACCCTACCTGATGCGGGCCTCGCCGATTCTAGTGCATCAGCAGACGAGATTGGGGATGAACTGGAGGAAAAGGAACTTGCAACCCGGCTGGGAACGGAGAACCGCAACGCTCCCGAAATGCAACGTGCCTTGCATGCGAAGATGATTCTGTTGGACGGCTCGGCAGGTAGCGTTTTGTATGTCGGTTCGTCCAACTGCACGCGACGTGGACTGGGCCTCGGCGGTCCACCCAACCATGAAGCAGGGTTCGTCTATCGGCTCACCCCTCGTCAGCGAAAGCAAATTGGCGGGCTACTGGAGTTCGCAGGTCCGGCAACGGAGGTTTGTTTGGACGCCGCACCGGCGACCGTTCAGCCGCCATCCGATGAGCAGATATTCGTTCCGACGTTTATGGCCGAGGTCGTGGCTTCGGGAAGTTGGATTACCGTTCGCTTCCGCGATATCGTCCCCAGCGATCTTGTTCTGCTCATGCCCATTCCTACAAGGGCTGGCAACGAGGGTTACTGGCTCCTTTTCCAAGCGGCAAAACACGGTCAACCGCTACCTCAGACGATCGCCGTCGATCTCGCAGCTTGCCCGCGATGTAATGACCGATTGGAACTAACTTCCGCCGGTTCGCCCGGCGAGCCGATCTCCCCGCACGTGTTCATCGAAGTTCGCTGGGAAGGCCACTCGACGAACTTCCCGGTGCGGTTCGACGACAAGACTCAGCTTCCGCTACTGCTCGTTGCACGCAAACCAACCGAAGGCGAGCTGATCGACTACTTTCTGTTCGGTAGGGAACCGGATGAATGGGAGGGCGGAAACTGCCTACCGGGCGAGGATCCCAGCGAACCATCACCTGACGCACCGATTGATACACGGCGAATCCTTGCGTACTTCATTCGCCGCTTCGTGCAGGCAATACCGGGGATGGAGACAGAAGTGAGCCGCGCCGCTTACTCACGCCCATCGCTTGATGCTGTGCTTCGTGGCCCCACGAGTCCTTTGGAATTGGCCGAGCGCGCCTACGCAAGCCTGTCCGTCCCTCCCACAAGGGATGAACCAGCAAAGACACCAACCGCCGTTGGTTTTCAACTGACAGAAATCATTGCTGCACTCCAGCGGTGTCAAGCGCTCGTCACGGATGCGGACTTGGAGGAGTGCTTCACCCCGGTTGTGACTCGATGCCAAACGATGTTGAGTTCGCTGATCGAGCACCATTCCGAATTGCAAACCCAGGCATTTCGCCGCTATCGCGAACGCATTTTGGGGGACCCCCAATGAAGCTATCATCAGAAATTGATCTCGGTCGTTCCTTGCGTCAGGTCTTCGGCAACAAGCCGGACTTCACCGCTCAGATCGAGCAAGACTGCGAGCGCCAATCTGAAACAACCAACGCCATCCTGCGCCGCTTTTTCGGATCAGGGGATCGCGAACGACGCGAATTGATGATCCTCGCGGACGAAGTAGGTCTCGGCAAGACCTACGTGGCACTGGCCGTCGCCGTCTCGATTCTGGACGCAATACGCCGAGGAGAGGCGCCTGATGGCCTCCCCTCCAATAAGCCAGTGGTACTTGTGCTAACGCCGACCAACGACGCCTTGTTCAACAAGTGGATGCGCGAGGCCGAAGCCTTCAAGAAGGATTGCGCACGAAACGACAGTGATTTGAACTGGCTTCAGGTTCGCTGCCCGATTGAGGACAGCAGCAAGTCTGGCAACGTCATCCACCTCGCTTCCCAAGTGCGCGATGCAACGCGCAGGGATCCGATGCTGGTGATCGCCAAGCAGGGAGTGCTAGGCGCGGCGTTGCATAATCGCGACTTGTGGCGGCTGCGCGGCTTGGCAGCGGCTTTCGGGTACTTTGATACACCCACCGAACAACGCCGGTACTGGTGCAGAAAGGGCAGAGTGTTCGACAGCTTCGGGATTCCCGAACTCGAAGGATTGCTCGACCTTCGCCGGTCAGGTCATCTCTGGGACGATGACCTGTTTCCAGATCTGAAACATGCCTTCGCACGAGAGCTTGGTGCCAACAGCCAAATCAGGGGGAAGCTTGCTTCTGCACTTAACGAACGCGATGAAGGCTGTCTCTCACGAATTCTGGACGATCTGTCGCGCCTAACATTGGTGGGAGATTGGCCCCAGTTCCCCCTTGTCATCATTGACGAGGTACATGGGCTGAAGAACGAAGGCGTGCAGGCTCGCCGGAACTTCGAGATGATCCTTAGAGGGCAGGTCTGCCGCGTTCTGGGCCTGTCGGCCACCCCATTTCAACTGCGGCACGACGAACTCTTGAGCTTGCTGAAGTTGCGGAGCGTCCTTTCGCTCCTTCCTGCCCGGCGCGCAGAACTCGATCATGCCGTGTCCGCCCTTGGCACCAGCATGAAAGCAGCGCGGGAATCAGGGGAGGTCTTCCGCCGACGATGGAAGGCGCTTCGGCCAATCGATCAAGAAGTCATGGCGACTGCATGGGACGCCGTGATGCAGGTGGACGGGTCTGAACGGCAGGCCTTGGCGTCTCAGTACAGACCGCCACGTGTCGCTCATGCTCTGGTCGCGGCCCTTGATCTCGATCAGCGAAATGCTGATCTACGGCGGCACTTGCGCCCATTCATAATTCGCCATCAACATCCTCGCGGTTATCGGGAATACTTCGTCGGGCGTCAAGCGGCATTGACGGGCCATAACGGAAGTCCGACCTTTAGCTGGTCCCCTGGAATGGAAGTGCGCGGCAATGATGAACTCACTCACTACCTTATGATGAGGGCAGTCGCGCTGGCGAAAGAGGAACGAGGTCTGCCGGGGCTTGGCGCTGAACTGACCGGAAGTTACAGGCACCTCGTCGAGACCTCCGCTGTTTGGAGGAAACTCGCGAAGGCCCGGAATCCGCTTCTTCGTCACTATCGCAGCATCCTCGAAGAAATGGTCGGGAGCCGCGACGATGATCACGACCCTGACTCTGAGCATCGCAAAGTGCAGGCGACGGTTCAACGCGTGTTGGAGTTCTTCAAGCGCGGCCAGAAGTCTCTGGTCTTCTGTGTCCATACTAAGACTGCTGAAACGATTCGCGACCAGCTTCACACTGCCATCGATGCCTACCTTGGGGAGATTCGGCAAGGCGTCTTTGGTGACGCTGCTGCTTTCGACAACTTCCGCCGCAGGTTTTTTAATCGGCGTGAACCGCTTTTTTCGCTGATTCAGGATCACCCATTGCTTGGCGAATTGCCGGGGGGTCGCGTTGGCGTTCGGCAACAAGTCGCTCTGACTGACAAACACCTTCGCCACGTGGCGGCCCTGCTTGTCGAGCAAGGTGAGGATGCCGAGTCCGATAAGCCCGACCGACGCCTGCTGATAGCCGCGACCGAGCATGTTGCTGTGACGTGGTGGCGCGACTCTTCAGATGGCAGGTCGTGGCTCGGCGAAGTTCTTCGAAATTGTCCGGAACTTGAAGAGAGGATTGCCAATCCGCGTTGGCTAAGGGCCCGAGAGCCGTTGTCGCGAACTGAAAGAGCCAGTAGTGTAAAAAGAGCAGCCGACCCTGAAGCACGGAAAGACGCCAATGATCCTCTGGATTCTGAGGAAACCGAAGGAGATGTCGGCATTGGACCAAGTGGAGGTTCGGCGGGGGATGCAGTTGATGCCTGGGTGCGACGGATTCGTGAGGATGCAATCGGGGGAATTGTCGCTCCGTACTTTCGGCATGGGCTGATCGCCACCGCTAAAACCCGGCCGCCTTTGCTCGCTGAACACCACCGGGCATTGATGGCAGAGTTCGACCTTGAAATCCGCGCCGTTGCAGGGCAGGTGTTCCGTCGCATTCTAATGGCCGAGGAGTTTTTGCTTCGCTACTTGGCTGACATTGAGAAGGACCAAACTGAGCGCTGGGCAGATTACTTGTCTGAGCGATACGTCAAGCCGCTCGACGGCCACTTTGAATCACTACGTGATCGGGTCCATGCCTATCTGGAGACCCTAGTGCGGGCGAAGAAGAATCGTGCCCTGCTGTCGGGCTACCACGCGGGGGCCGAGAACCGCAACGTCGTCCAACTTGTGAAGGGCGACACGCAGAACCGCGACCGCTACTTCCTCGGCTTCAACACGCCGTACCGCCCAGAGATCCTCGTCTCCACTTCGGTCGGACAGGAGGGAATCGACCTTCACCGCGAGTGTCGGCACGTTATCCATCACGATCTGTGCTGGAACCCTGCGACCATTGAGCAGCGCTCTGGACGTGTGGATCGGATTGGCAGCAAAGTCGAACGTGAACGCATGGGAGCCGAAGAGTGGGAAGCCCCGACACTTGAGATCGCCGTGCCGTACCTTGCCGCAACGTATGACGAGCGAATGTTCGAGGAACTCTACCGACGCGCGCAGCTATTTGAAGTTACGCTCGGCGGCGAAATGCGGGTGGAACGCCGCATTGACCCGGATCATGTTGCCTCCGAACATCGGCCAAGGGAGAAGCTGGGCATCGGCACCGACAACGAGGACATTGGTGATGAATCCGAAGAAACTGGGGTGATTGATCTTCCACCAGACATGATTGAGCGGCTTCGCGTCGATCTCGCCGTGTGGAAGCCTCGCGGCGGATGAGTTGCAACGTGCGTTGCCACGCTCGCGGGACTGAATGGACGCGGGAGCTGCGCCAGTTGGCCTTGCCGCACTCATTCAACTGCGGCTTAAGCTTTGGTTGTGCTAAGGCCTTCGTTGAATGTTTGTGCTGACGCGTGTGTGGCCGAACTGTCGCTCCGCGGTCTTGCCATTTGAAGCATAGGGTTGAACGCCTGCTTTCGAGTATATGAGTCCAAACACGTAAAGGACTGCAACGGGTCGGGTGCTGCCCTTCGCTGCTGACGAAAATGACCATTCAGGTGACGTCTATCCTCAACGTCAGCAACCTGCGCGATACCGGTCAATCAACTGAGTCGACGCCAGCGGCAGCTTCGGCCGAACAACTGCCTTTCAGATATGAGATTCAACCAACATGTCTTCCCGAAGAATTGGGCTGCATAGCCAATTTCCAACCATGGCGATTTAGACTCGGCACAACCAGAAAGAGCTTGATTCCCACCTCAGAATGCATATAGCCTAAAAAACCAATACAAGCGTAAGGCCTTCGGGAGGTATATGGTTAAATGGGGCTCTATCCGACTTTCCCCACGGTATCGGCTTGATAATCAGGCAGGGCTTAGGGTGTGGCGGCCTAAACAGGCCCGGGTGGATGGGCGTTGAGTAGGACTGGGCCCCGCTTGGGGCACACGGGGACTTGCAATGGAGAGTAAATACAGGCCTCCTTCTGGGTTTCTCCTGGTTGGTCCTTGCGTCTTGCGTCGGCTCTCGCCCCTCACTCAAGTCCGTGGGAGTGAGCGGACTTTGGCGACCGGCAAGGGGCATGACAGCGGCTTTATCTCTGGCGTGGGGATTGATAGGGAGTTGCGTGGATAAGCAACCTGGGGCGACGGCTCGACGCTGGCAGGACCATGGAGACAAGGAAGGAATGGAGAACTGCCGCGGACGCCGGGGCAAGGCTTAAGAGATGGCTCAAAAAGTGGTCGTTTTTATACCACTTTCTGAGCCACTTTTATCTCATTTTAATTCATGGACCGCATCGGATGAGTGTATGCCAGCAGAATCGCCCTGTTTACCCCGAGTGCGACGACACCCCCTAAAAAAAGCGCCAGTGCAACGGTCGCGCTGGCCTCGGGGCTCGCGGCAATCGCACGGTAGGCGCCCTGCCATATCCATTCCCCTGTTGGGTATCGGTACCCGTCTAGAAGAAATTCCTGATGGTTTAAGGTTAAGCCAAGCATTCCCCGGGTGAGGAACCGTATTGTCATCCACGGTAGGGGCGAAAGATCTCGAACCCCATAAAGGAGCGCCACTGCGACTGCCGGGCTGATTATGAGGACGCGCATGATACGCGCACTGGGGCCTATCACTTTATCTATCATGGCGTGTCTCCTTTGTCACCCTTCTTGCATTTGGATGGCGAACCATCCATTTCGCGCGTTGCGGTGCAGTCGGGGTATTTCCGGCATCCGAGAAACTTACCGTTTTTGCCCGGGCGAATACGCATCGGGCCATGATCCCCATCCTCGGGACAAAGGGGCGGCAGTTCGTCGTCGGGCATGATGTCGAGGCTGCCTTTGCATTTTGGATACGCCGCGCAAGACCAATAGTCTCCGTACTGACCTCCTTTCACCATTCGCATCGGTGCCCCACACTCGGGGCAGGGGCACGTGGGGTCCGGGTCGCCGAACACGAGTAGAACCGGCTCGCCATTGCGCTCCGAATAAATGGCGTCGCAGAGTTCCTCCGGACCCATGCAGGCCCAGTAATGCTTCGACTTCTTCTTACTGTAGATGCGTTTCAGGTCATTGCCGCACTTTGGGCATTGGTGCTTCGTTTTGGTTTCCATAAAACCTCCTGTATTTAATGGCGCCGCCGCTTGTGGCCCCGATAGGGCTTGGGCCGTGGCTTCCTGACAAAGCGCGGCTTCGGCTTGGACCCACGGCGCGCCAGCGCCACCCGCCGCCCCGACCGGCCCAGGCGGGCTAGTTCCGAGACCGTTTGATGCTCTTCTTTAAGAGTGTCCATGGCCTACTCCTTGCCTCCATTTGTGCTCGGCTGCATATCGGTACCGTGTTGCAGTCCGCCCGCATTTTTCTGTTTCTTGCGTTGGTGCACCGCGTACGCGAACATTCCCCGCCCCCCCGATGCCGAGCGCCCCGCCCGCCTGGCCCGCACCCAGCCCGATGAATAACCCGGTCACCAGAAACGCCCCAAGCCCGAACATGACTACTTCCCCCATCGCACCCCGCACCGCCTTAAAAACTTTCATCGTTACCTCGAACATGTGAACCCCCTCCCTGCGTGATGTGAACGTCTTATCTATTGCTGCGCGGCAGGAAATTACGTGCCTGAGCCTGGTACGGGGCCGTCACCTGGGGCCAGTCCCGCGGTTCCAGACGAACGCGGAGAATGGAAGCGGCATCCGCGAGACGGAGGTAGCCGTTGAGTTTGGGCAGGTTTTGAATTTCCGACGGCAAAACCGCCGCCTCGATGGCATGCTGGTCACTTTCGCTTTTGCCGCCACCGCCCGAGCTTTGGGATTCGCTGGACACTTTGCGGATAACGTGACGCTGGCCGATACTTTCCGAGCACCAGCGGGCCGTGTCGGGATCAGGGACGCGTAGGATAAGTTGACTGGAAAAGCAGGACAACAAAACCTGGCTACCATATTGGCCGTAGTGTTCCTTCAGTTGCGCCACCGTCTGCAAACCCGCGACGCAGGCAAGGCCGAATTTACGGCCTTGAGTGAGGGCAACGCTTAACGACTGCACGCGCCCCAAAGCGGCCAACTCGTCCAGCACGAGCCAGAGGCGCCGCGTCGGGTCGGGCGATAGCGAGAGCACCGCCGAGATCGCCTCGCCGACCCAGGCCGACACCAGGCCGCGCATGGAGGCCATCATATCGGCGCGCACAGGCATCCAGAGCCACCCTGTGCCGTCCTCTACCCACCGCCTGACGCTGAATGAAAAGGCGTCCGCAGTGGGTTGCAGGAAACGATACGCGGGCAGATAGGACCCAATAATTCCACGGACGCTGGATAACATTTTGGCCGCACCGGTATCGAACAGCGTGCTTGCAGGCAAACCTGCGACCAGTTCTTCTATATCCTCGCTTTTGTCTATGGTCAGAACCTGCAAAAGATCGGCGTTTGTCGCGCGGCCCGCCTGCATGAGTCTTTCCAGGACCGCGCCCACCAAAGCCTGACTGTACAACTGCCATTGCTGGCTATCACCCGCGCCGGGGACATCCGGGATCATGGACTTGGCAAGACGATCAGCATCGTGGGCGGCGGCCATTTCAGAGAACGGGGACCAGCTGACAGACCGGGCGTCCAGGGGGTTCAATACCGAATCGCCATCCCGGTAAAAACGGGACATCATTTCGCCGCTCGGGTCTACGATGACGGCGCGGTCGTCGCGGCGCTCGCGCACGCTAGCCAGGAGTTTGGCGAACATGACGGTTTTGCCTGACCCCGTGGCGCCCGTAAAAAGAAAGTGGCTGGGCTCGATGTTGGACGGCACCGGAACGCCGCCTATGGTGATTTGGTCACGGCGGCTGCGCTGCCGCTTGCCTGTCTCAACGCTCGTGCCCCGCTGGGTCGTGCCGTCTGGATTTTTGGACGGGGTGGAAAATTTGGCAAAAAGCACGATGCCGGCCAATGCGTCGAGCAACAGGGTAGGGAGCAGGCTTCCAGTCATGACGTAGCCCACCAGTGTTGCGATGGCCAGGATTGACAAGGCCTTGGTCAATTTATTCATGGTCTGTCTCCTTGTCCTCTTGTCGGTTCGCCTGGTGGCGGCGCCACACGCGGCGCACCCATACCGTGATCGCAGAGCCCATCTCCCATACGGTCTGGATAGTAAAGACAACGGAGGCAATAAGAATGCCGCCTAAGGCCACCAAAACCAGATCGCCGACCAGGGTCATGTGCCCATGGCCCTGGAGGCTGCCAGGAGGCATGGGGGGTAGTTGAGATAACAGATGCTTGTGCATGAAGGGCTCCTTTGTTGGGTTGTCTCAGCTATTGCTGCTCACCGGGAAATGTCCTGTTCACGGGTTGGGGTCTTGGAGACCGGTCCTTCTTCCGCCCGCGCCTGGGACAGATCGCCAACGCGGCCCAGGTGACGCGCGGCCGCCGCGCGCAATTCTTTAAGGGATTCGATGGTATGGGTGGATCGGTCATTACTGACCGTTATCGCATATTCACGTCCTGCGAATTGGGCCCAGCTCTTTTCGAGGTTCGATGCATTGTCCGTGTAGATTTTAAGGGTGTCGCGTTCGCGCGAGGCGGCCACGTAGGCGATCTGCGCGGTGGCGACGCGCGAGGCCTCGCCTGCAACAATAACGTTATCCACCGTGGCGCCTTGGGCGCTATGAATAGTCCGGCACCAGCCGTAATCGACCGTCAGGCCCTTAGCCGGGTCCAGAGCGACCTCTTTACCGGAGTCGAGACGCGCCACGGCCTTGCCGTCTTGAATGCGGTCAATGGTGGCCCCCTCGCCGTTGCGAACCCGATCCACGCCCTTTTGGTTTTCACGGAATAGGATTTCGTCACCTGGTGACACTTCCATAGAACGGGGTTGATAAACCCCGGCGGGCCTCTCTTTGGCCGGGTTCCAGTCGCGGGCCGTGCCCTCATGATTTGCCAGAATGACGGTGTTCCCTGTCACCTCCCACACTACATACTCGACTTGATGGCGCGCGCGCCCGCGGCCTTCTTCGAGCCGGACCACCATGCCGGCCTTGTAGGACTCGGCGCGCGCCTGCTGTTCGCGGGTGAGCCCTGCTTTATCGAGTGCCGTAACGGTGACGGATTCTTGGGACACTATGCCCTGCTCGCGCAGGCCTTCGCGGATGCGTTCATTGAGCTGGCGACGGAGGTCGTTGGTGCCGCTCACAACCAAAGTTGCGTTGCGCGTTTCAGCATCACGGGACAAATAATCAGCGGCAGTCGAGGCAGCGATGGCGGCGCGCTTTTCTTGGGTAGTCGGTTTGGGACCGACTTTGGGTATCTCCACCTCTTGCATATACGGACGTGCAAGCTCGGTGGCGCGACGGGCCTCACCCCGCGCAAAGGCCTGGGCGATTTCGCGCAGCTGAGGATCGCGTTGGCGTTGGATTTCATCAATGGTGGCGTAGGGGACGGCCCCGGTTTCCAGCATTTGCTGGAAAGGACTACCGGCCTCGACTGCGCTCAATTGCAAGGGATCACCGACCATGAGCAACCGGGCGCCTTCGGCGTCGACGCGTTTTAGAAGCGCGTCCATGTCTTTGCCGCTCACCATGCCGGCTTCGTCCAGGATATAGATGCGCTGCCGATCTTCGGTTTGCTTTGAGGCCAAGAGGCTGGCAAGGGTCCTGGTATCGTCGGCCCCGGCCCTTTTCAATTCATGGGACGCGGCAGCGGATGGGGCAATGCCGACGACTTGATAACCGGCAGCCCTTGCTGCCTGCACATATCCGGCCATGCTTGTGGTTTTGCCAGCACCGGCTGCGCCGACGATGCCGAGCACTGAATCCGATGACGTGAGTGATAAATAGAGGGCTTCGCGTTGACCATGGGAGAACACAAATTCTTGGGTGGCCTCGCATCCTTTTATGAAAGATTCAGCATCCGCGCCAGACATAAGCGGCGCGGCTTGACCATGGCCGCCCCGCGCCCGTTGCAGAATTTCTTGCTCTCTATGCAACGCTTCTTTGGTTGTTAGACGGCCGTCGCCGACATCGAGCAGGCCCGCAGTTTCACCAAGCACGGCGTCGATTTGATTAAGAGTCGTGCCGCCCATGCCGGCCCGCAGAGCTTCCAGGCGTGTTTCGTTCTTGCAGAAAACGGTCTCGCGTTCGGATAGGTGGCGGGCTGCGGACTTAAGGGCCTCGGCAGTGAGGTCGGGGGATTCGCGCGGCGCACGCCCCTTGGCGGCGGATACGATCTTATCTATATCGATACCCGCATCGCGTAGGCGCTCCCGCCATTCCCAGCATTGCTCAGACTGTGAGAGTTGCGACTTGCTTCCCCGGGTGGCAAGACACGCGGCTTCTTTTTGCGCATCCGTCGCGGTCTCGGGATCAAGACCACGCGCGCGTAGCGCTTCGTCGATTTGTTTTGACCGGTTAGAGAAGCTGTCGATGTGTTCTTGGGAGATGCCCGCGAATTCCCAGCCGTCTTTGGTGAGCCGGATTTCATACCCAAGCTCCTGAACCTTTTGCGCGAGCCAAGCCTTCTGCGCAAAGTCGGCGGTCTTGGCAAGCACGGCGCGCTCGCCAAATTGGAGATCGAGCCGCACCCATTGTCCATCGCTACGCTGTGTCATGTTCACAGCGAGCAAATGGGTATGGATGTCAGGATCGGCCGCGCCGTCCACGGTCCGTGTGTCCTCATGTCGATAGGCCGCGGCGACCAGCACACCCGTGTGCTCAACCTGCGCCCCGCCATGCCCCAGGCGGGCGGTGACGCACTCCGACTCGATCACCCCTGCGGCGACCTTCACGCTCTCATCCCACAAGGCCACTAGTCTTGGGTCATGGGTCGCCATCAAGGAGTAGGACTTACTGGCCGACAAGGTGAGATCGGTCCCGAGACGGGCGTTTGCTGCGCGACCGCCGCGGGCGGTGAGGTCCGTGCCGTCGGGTAGATGGCCTTTAAGGAGTGAGATCAGCGGTTCGCGATCTACTGCCCCTTCCAGTCCCAGGGTGGCGGCACCTTGACCCAGCCACTGAGAAGGCGCGCCCTTGTTCTCGTAATAACCGATGGCGTGGGCCTCTTCTTTTCTGTGTTCCAGATAATCGGCGATGGCAGCGGCGCCACGGCCAGATTTCAGGGGTTTGATTCTGATCATGAGCATTCCTCGTGGGGACTACCTCTTGCTGCTATCCAGGAAATGATGCGGGGTTTTGATATGTCGTTGGCGGCGAATAGCGCCATAAAAGGGGGTGCATTCGACTTTCTTTTGGTGTGCGCAACACGCGACAGGAAAATGGAGGCCACACAGACGGCGGCAAGGCCGTCCACGAGCGCAGCGAGGGGGCACAACGCGAAGCGTGGTGCGTATGTGTGGTTAGTCCAACCCCGAGGGGGGTGGACGTCTAGCGTCACGGTTTAGGTCGGGATTAGGTACTAATGCGCCCGCATCCCGGACAAATCCGTAATTCCATCCGCATTACGACCACAACGCATCCTATAAACGTCCGCAATCCGTCCGGTACGGGCGAATAGGGGCCTAAAAGTGCCGCTATTCGCCCGCATGCCGTCCGCAAAAGTGCCGCATAATTTCCCCGTACGCAGCAATGGGTAAGGAGGTGTTCATATGGACCTAAAACGACTGACAGCCCGGGTGGCGCGCCACATGGACGCCATCATGGCAGCTAAGGGCGCGGGCATGACTTGGGGAGAAGTTGCGGCCCTATTTAATGCGCCATCTGCTGAGGCGATGCGAAAAGCGTTTGCCAGGGCACGGGGAGGAATAGAGACGGGGCGCATTGTCCCTATAGGGCAGATGCCTTTGCCAATCCCGTTCGCCGACTCGTCTGTACTGAGGCCTATACCTCAATCAGTAAACAGAGAACCCAGTAAGGCCGCATCAGGGAGCTTCAAACGCATCAAGATCGATTGATTGACCTTAACAAGGAGACATCCCATGGAACGTAAGAAGAAGCTAGTACTGGTTCACGGCGACAAAGGCGGCGTTGGCAAGAGCACCCTCGCGGGGCTAGCCATCGACTTTGCTCTCACGCGCTACGGTCAGGTCGCGGTAGTGGAAGGCGACGAGAAAATTGACGATGTTTCGTCCCGTTTTGCGGGGGTTCAGGGGGTCCAGGGATTTATGGTGGATCTGGCCCGCCCCGATGCCTCAGAGGAAGCCGTTATCGCGCTCTTTGATGAGTTAGAGAGCGCAGGCCTGCCGGAGGTCGTGGTGGTCAATACACCCGCCTCCGCGTCCGCGACTCTGGATCGGCAGGCGGCTGTGTTGGTCGAGGCAGCGCATGACATGGGCTACGCGGTCGCTGTGGCATGGATGCTCGGCCCTGACGATTCCAGCGCCGCGCTGTCTGCCGAATCCGCGCTATGCCGTTTGGCGGATATAAAAATTGCGGTAGTCAACTGCCGATTTGGGGACGGCAAACGGTTTTCGTGGACCCGTCATCCGGCTCGGACCGAGTGGTTAGAATCCGGTGGACTTGAGTCCACTTTGCCCGCTCTGACCGACCGCGCTATCACGGCCGTCCAGGAGCACCCAGGCCGCTACAGCGACCTTGCCGCCCCAGGGTCCGCGCTCTCCACTATTACACGTAAATACGTGGGGGAATGGGTCCGCCAGTCGTACGAGGGCCCGGTCGCGCTGCTCTTAAGCAGCCA
>JAJYPQ010000020.1 GCA_021795255.1 Pseudomonadota bacterium | reverse complement strand
ACTGGGTGAAGATCGTGTGGCCGGAATGGCTGCGACTTTGGCTCAGATCATTGATCGCGGCGTTCACATGCAATTGCGCGGTGGGATTGACCATATGGCCGTTCAGAGTGCCGGCCTGCGCCAAGAGGCGTGTCCCCGTGAATTGGGCGGCCTGGAAGGTCATGTCGCCGCCCGACTGGAGGGTGAGCGCCCGGCCTGTGATACGCGAGGCCTGCGCCGTGGTCTGTGAGAGCTGACTGGTGTCGTGGCTCTTATTCCCAAACACCCCGCCATCGTGGTGGGTGGTGCTATTAGCCGTCGCGCTCACAGCCGCGGCCTGGATGGTCATGGCCCCGCCGGCGGTCATCGCCACCTGCCCGGTGCTAGGCGTAGTTCCGGTCCCTGTGACTTGCGAGCCCGTGACGGTGAGGTCATGGCCCGCCGTCATCGCGACGCTGTGGCCCGTGACGACGCTCGCCCCCTGCGCGGTGCTCGTCGTACTGGCCTGCGCACGATCGATGCTGGCGCCAAAGAACCCGCTGGTCTCACTGCGGCTTTGATAGGTCGTGCTGTCGTTCAAGGCGAGCGTGTTGACGCTGAGATCATGGGTGGCTTGGAGGACGGTCTGCCTTACCGAATCTCCCAGAAAAAATCTTTCATAAGGTCGGCTATCTCTTTTGGAAAATCTCCTTCATTTTTCTTTTCCTCCAACCAAAGATAAACACGATTTGGCGTATGGGATCCAGCGTAGACCCTAAAATCATGCGCAACCTGTTTATTCCATCTCTCAAACATTTTGTCAAATTCTTCATAGTAGAACGGAATGCCTTTCATTTCAGGCTGCCCAAGGGAAGAACCCCGCTATTGTCGATTTTGATTGGTTGTGTCGTGATAGCCTGAGTTCCGCCGCCTGATCCATTTTTCGGAATCGAAGCGTGCATATGCCAAGGCCGCACGGCACGCCCCATCCCTCATGGGGACGGGCCATCGTACCATTTGACATTCACCCCCATAAACGCAAGACCCCGGCCGATATTGTCCAAGACCCGGGGCCGGTCGGCGTCCGTCATGGGTATCGTTGCCCCGTCGGCCAGGGTCCAGGCGGTCAAGGTGTCGCGGTATACGGCGTATGTTGGCATGCCCAGATTCATCGTGATTTTCGCCATCCAATCGTTCTCAAGGTATTCGACGGTGTACCGATCGGCAATTTGGACGATGAAACCGCTGGTGTGCTGGACCTTGCTAGGGCCGAGCCTCTTAAACATGTCAATGTCCTCCCGTAATCACGTTAGTGATGTTCGGGTTAGCGCGTAGCGCAGGGTACTCGACCGTATTGAAGATGCTCGCTGGGTCCGCCCCTTCGACAAACCCCACGGCAGTGCCGGAGGCGCTTTCGGCATAGCGCTGTGAAAGCGTGGACCAAACGGCGTAGGCTTGATCAGGAGGCAGCACGTCAAATAACTTCTGGCTATCCAGCCAGCTGCCACCGGCGGTCATCTCCAGCGTGGTTTTGCCATTGGCCATCGCAAAGGATTCCGCGAGGGCGCGGTTGCCCGCCCCGGAATAAAACACAGCTTGGTTTGGGGCGGTAGTGATGTCAAGCGTCTGGGCCTTCTGCAGGTAATAGGAGTAGGTGGCCTGGTTTGCGCTGTCGGCACTCCCGGCAGCACTGCCTTCGGCCGCCCCCGCCCCATCCGCCGCCGTGAAAGCACTCGCGGCGGCGCCGACGCCCGCCCCGAGACTGAAGATCGCATAGGTCAAGTTGGCGGCAGTCGGACTTAAGCCCAGGCCCTCGAGCGCCTGTGCGCCCAGGGTGGTCCCGGGGGTGCCACTCACCATTTCGCCAAAGCCCGTTACGGCATAGTCAGCACTGGTCACCGCTGCGGTGAGGCCCGGGCCGCAGGCCAGAAGGGTGTCGCAACCGACCCCCGCAGCCCCGAGGGCCCCGATCGTGCCGCCGACACCCTGGACGGCCCCTAGCCCGCGGACAACGAGTGGGTTTCGGCTGACCCAGTCGCTTACGGCGTTGAGTGACGAATACCCAAACAGGCCATTCTTCGTGAGGAGCGCTTGTTCAGCGGGGAAGTTTTTGCCGGCCTCCTGGAGGGCTTGGAGGGCGGCCTTCTCAGGGTTATTGGCCGGGACGCCTGCGGCACAGTGCGTCAGGGCACAGGCGGCCGCCGCGAGGCGGAGTTGTTCCTGCGGCGTTTGGCCTTGTTGCAGCTGACTTAAGGTCTTTTGCTCATCGGGGTGCAGCAGGCGATTGTTCACAGCCGAGTTGATGGCGGTGTTGGCGCCACTGAGGGCATGACCGTCCGCGGCCTGGCCGGCTACGGCGCCTAGGACCGCAGCACTGGTGGCGTAGAGGGTCGCATCGGTGCGACTCACCGTCCCCTGGGCCGTAGCCGGCAGGAACACGAGATTGCCCAAGATCGATTCGGTGGCGGCCCCGGCGGCACCCGCGCCACAGTTCCCCCCGGTGAGCCCCGCCTCGGCACAGCCGAGCGCGCCATGGGCGAGCGTCTGCCACGCGGCATTGGGATCGGTTCCGGTGCCGCCCCAGGTGCTACCAATGGCGCTCGCCCCGATGGCCGAGACATCCGCCACGGTCCCGTTGATCAGACCCTGGCGGAAGCTCGTGCCCTCAAGGGCCGTGCTCACCCCGGCGTTGACCACCGCCCGTCCGGCAATGCCTTCGACTGTGGTGCTGCTCACGCTGCCGGTGGCCAACGACCGCCCGGTGTCGCCCAAGTTGCTGAGCCCGGCCATCTGATTGAGGCTCTGCCCACCGGAGATCGAGACGTTCGTAAGTCCCGCTGTGACCATGCTGGTGGCGAGCGCCCGCACGGACGACCGGCTGCCTAAGTCCTTCAGCGTTGCGCCGAGGTTGCCGCCGTTGTCGGCGAGACTAATAGAAGCCTGGGTCACAAGCGAGGTGAAGGCGGCACTCGCCACGGCGCCGGTGGTGGATGTAGCGGCGGCCCCCACTAAGGCGGCGCCGGTCCCGGCGGTACACACGGCCACGGCGATGGCGATAACGGCCGCGGCCGCCGGCGTCAGACCCGATTCGTGGTAGTGACCTTGCCCCACTTTCACAGACACCTCCGGTTCAGGGATAATTACCCTATCGGAGGTTTATATGAGTCAGAAACAGAAGCCACAGAATCACCAAAAAGCCATCTATACGACGGAGTATCGCACCCAAGCCGTGCAATTGGCACTAGGCGCAGTCTCCATTGCCCAAGCCGCCCGGGATCTCGGGATCTCAGAGAAAACGCTGCACGGTTGGGTGGCCGCCCAGAAAAATGCCAGTAGCCAAGGCACGACCGTCGAGGCCAATAAAGCGGCTGCCAGTGAGCTTGCCCGCCTTCGTCGTGAGTGTGCACGACTCCGGCAGGAGAGGGATTTTTTGCTCGAAGCGGGAGCGTTCTTTCGCAGGGAACCGAAATGAGATACCAAGCCATTGCGAATGATGTAGCCCGCTTTCCCATACGCCTGATGTGCCGCTGTTTAGAGGTCTCACCGGCGGGCTTCTATGCCTGGCGTGAGCGCCCGGAGAGCCTACGCACAAAGGCCAACAAAAGACTCTTGACGTTCGTCACCGTGACACATACACAGAGTCGACAAACCTATGGCAGCCCGCGCATTCATGCCGCACTACGAGCGGAAGGCGTAGAGGCCGGACGCCATCGGATTGCCCGCCTTATGCGTGCTCACGCCATCCGCGCCAAGACCCGTCGGAAGTTCAAAGCGACGACCCAATCAGACCATAAGTTGCCCGTGGCCGAGAATATCTTGAATCGCGAGTTTATCGTCAATACGCCCAATAAAGTCTGGGCGGGCGACATCACGTACGTATGGACCCAAGAAGGGTGGCTATATCTCGCGGTGCTCTTAGATCTCTTCTCCCGCAAAGTCGTCGGATGGGCACTCTCAGACCGCATAGACCGGAAGCTTGTACTCCAAGCCCTCGATCAGGCGATCATAGCCCGTGAGCCCTCTCCGGGACTTTTAGTGCACTCAGATCGCGGCAGTCAATATGCGAGTCATGATTACCAAAAACGCTTGAGCGATCAAGGCCTCATTTGCAGCATGAGCCGTAAGGCCGAGTGCTGGGACAATGCCGTCTCCGAGTCGTTCTTTGGGACCTTAAAGCAGGAACTTGTCTATCATCGCACCTACACAACTCGAGAGGAAGCCACGAAAGAGATATTCGAATACATCGAAGTGTTCTATAATCGTCAACGCCGCCATTCGACATTGGGATATATGAGCCCTATGACGTTTGAGGCTACCATCTCCTGAATGCGAGGTGTCCACGAAACCAGGGCAAGGTCAAACATCCCAGATGTCCCTGTATGGGTGGCTCAAACGGCAGGTCCAGCGACCCGCCGCTCCGTCAACAAGGAGGTCATAGAACTCCCTCGGCGCCCGGTCCGCACCGCCCATGTGAATGCGCCACCCCAGCCCCAATGGAGGGCCTGCTGCTCTACCCGCACCCTATAGCCGCGAATAGCCCGGCAGGGAACATTGCAGGGCTGTGACCTTGCCCTGGTTTCACGGCGTGCTTGAATTACCGATGCCCCCTTTGGTGACGACAAGAAACCCATGATCATCCGCTAGTCTGCGGGGAATATCACGGACCTTCATGGGAGGGCATCCAGCTTTCCCAGGTAGTGTACCGACTTATGTGCAAATTCTTGGCGACCGGAAGAGGTCATGGTATGAGGGAGATTATCGAGATCAACCCTACATCCCTTAGGAGGATGCATACCATGACCGTGAAGAAGCATAGCGCCAACCCGATCGACTTGAAAGCCTTGTTGTCCGAAGACCGGGATCTCATGAAATCCTTGATGAAAGAGGCTCTCCAGGAGGTCCTGGAGGCCGAGATGACAGAGCTCTTGGGGGCCGGCCCGCACGAACGCCAGGACGGGCGTCAGGGCTACCGGGCCGGCCATTACGAACGGGGTCTTGTGACCCGCATTGGCAAGCTCGAACTGCGGGTGCCCCGGGATCGCAATGGGCAGTTCCAGACGGCGGTGTTTGAGCGCTACCAGCGCTCGGAGAAGGCGTTCGTGGCAGCGCTGGCCGAAATGTATGTGCAAGGCGTCTCCACGCGGAAGGTGAAGGCGATCACAGAAGAGCTCTGTGGCCACAGTTTCTCCGCGTCCAGCATCAGCACCATCAACCGGGGACTCGATGAGGCCCTCACGGCCTTTGCTGAGCGGCGCCTGGAAGAGCCGTACCCCTATTTGATCCTCGATGCCCGCTACGAGAAGGTGCGGGAAGCGGGGGTGATCCGCTCCCAGGCGGTCTTAATCGCGATCGGCATCCATGAGGGTGGCCGCCGTGAGGTGCTCGCGGTGGATAGGGCGAGTCGTGAGAGTCAGTCATCCTGGAAGGACTTTCTGGTACGCTTGAAGGACCGGGGTCTGCATGGGGTCGAGTTCGTCGTCTCCGACGATCATGCGGGCTTGAGGAAAGCTATCACCGAGGTGCTGACCGAGAGTGCCTGGCAACGCTGCTATGTCCACTTTCTGCGCAATGCGCTGGATTATCTGCCGCGTAAGGCCGATGACGACTGCCTGCAGGAGCTGCGCTGGCTGTATGACCGGCGGGATCTCACAGAAGCACAACGAGACCTAGCGGCGTGGCTTGCCAAGTGGTCTGCGAAATATCCCAAGCTTACGAACTGGGTCGAGGACCATATCAGCGAGACGCTGACCTTCTATCGCCTCCCCCGAGCCCACCACAAACACCTGAAGAGTACGAACATGCTGGAGCGCTTAAACGAGGAGATCAAACGCCGCACCCGTGTGGTACGGATCTTCCCCCATACCGAGTCCTGCCTGCGTCTGGTGCGCGCCTTGTGCGTCGAGACCCATGAGACCTGGCTTGAGGACAATCGCACCCTCAATATGGACCTGCTTCAGGAGCAGCGCCGCGAACGGCTGCGGGCGGCAGCGTAATGAAACCGTCCTTCATACCAAAAGGGAATTTGCACAACTTGACAGACACAACCAGTACGGGGTTTATGGAGCGCTTACATTCCATTCTAACCAAGAGCCTTCTGGACACGCTTCTCGCCTGCTTTCATATTCCAACCCAAGCCACGTTTGTGACAGCAAGCGCTATCTTGAGATTGTACCTATTGTTTTCAACCAGATATTGCACAGAGCCCATAAGAAATCCATGGTCCCTTGGGATGGCGCGGCGGTCTCTCGTACCTGGCTTGCGTCGGCTGTCGTCTTATGGGTTGCCGCTGTGGGACACGGCGGGATAAGTGGGAGGGGTGGCGGAAGGATTCGCTCTTAGGCGGCCACGATATCCACGTAATCGACACGGCTTACCGGCTGAGGGATGGCAAGCCCGTCTTCGCGCAAGCCGTCCAGGTGAAAGGCGATCGCCTCACGCAGGGCGTTTTCTGTTTCCGAGACCGTGGGGCCCGTGGCGATGCAGCCTGGCAGATCGGGCGCATAGGCGGAGTAGCCGGTAGTTGTGGCCTCGATGACAATGGCGTAGCGCATAATCAATCCTCCGTCCAACCCGCCTGTTTGCGGATACTGTGCCACGTTCCCGTAGCAATATCGTCGCTGGGCTTGCCCGCCACCGTGACCCGCCCCGGCTTCACGGCGTGCTTGAATTGTCGATGACTCCCTTTGGTGGCGACAAGAAACCAGTGATCATCCGCCAGTCTGCGGAGAATATCACGGACCTTCATGGGACGGCATCCAGCTTTCCCACCAGATCCTCAGCCCTTAGGTGAGTATACCGCTTCAACATCTGCCAGGTCTTGTGCCCGGTAATCGCTGCCACCTCCGTCAAGGCCAACCCCTTCTCAACCAGCCGGGACGTGGCCTCATGACGCAAGTCGTGGAAGGTCAGGCCCTCAATGCCGGCGGCTTGGCAGGCGCGCTCGAAGGCCTGCGAAATCGAGTCCGGGCGCATACCCCACACGCGGCCATCAATCCGCCGGGGTAGTCCGTCGAGAACCCCAAGCGCCGCCGTGGACAACGGCACCCGTCGCGGGGTGCCGTTCTTGGTCTCCGGGATCAGCAAGACCTTAGCTTTGCGATCCAGGTGCTCCCAGCGCATGGCCGCGATTTCGCCCCGGCGCATAGCGGTCTCGATGGCCCAAGTGATGAGGAGGCCGATCTCGCCGCCGTAGGCAAGGGCTGCCGACAAGAGGCGGGCTTGCTCATCGTCTACGAGGCGACGGTCTCGACCTTGGGGAAGGCGAGGCTTATCGACCAATTCGGCGGGATTACTTAAGCCTTCCATACCCCACCGTTTACGGGCCACGGTGAACAGGTGGGAGATGAGGGCGAGATACAGGTGGATGGTATGGGGCGCCGCACCATCCTTTGCCTTGGCGGCCAGTACAGACGCAATGTCTTTGCCGCGAATAGAGGCGAGCGAACGGGGACCTAATGCCGATGCTTGCCACCAGCGAATCGTATAGATCTCACGGTTGGCAGTT
Organism: Pseudomonadota bacterium; assembly: GCA_021795255.1. Next base: position 13,691 of record JAJYPQ010000020.1, on the reverse strand, counting down.
TTCTTGGCCGCAGAAATCTCGATGGCGTAGCGGTTGAGGGCCTCGGTCAGGGTCGTGGCCTCGGCCTCGGCCCGCGAGACGAACATCCCCCGCGCCATCTCACCCTCTACTGTGGCCGCCCACCCCTCGGCCTGGCCCTTGCTGTCGAAGGTCCGAGTCTGCTGGGGATACCCTCGACGGCGGACAAGAGCCTGCCAGGCGCGCTTACCGCCAGGACCCTTACGTTGCACGAACGTCGCCATGCGACACCTCCTTGAGGTGGTTGTCGCGCCATTGTCGCAAAAGGGGGGATGCTATGGCTAGTGTGGCTCGTAAGTCCTTGATTTATTGGTCGGGGCGAGAGGATTTGAACCTCCGACCACCTGAACCCCATTCAGGTGCGCTACCAGGCTGCGCTACGCCCCGTGCCGGGTGAGATAATACCGTAAGCGCCTTCCATATCAAAGCGCCTGCACCATCGCGGTCGCGCGCTTCTTTGCGAAAGCCTAGAATGCGCCGATGCTAACGTTCAGAGATCTCTCTTTTAGGCTGGGGGCCGACGAGCTTTTCTGCGGGGTCTCTTTCGAGCTCTTTCGTGGTCACAGGGCCGGGCTTGTGGGCCGCAATGGCTCGGGCAAGTCCACTCTCATGAGGCTTATCTTGGGCGAGGTTGAGCCCGATATCGGCACGGTACATCTCGCAGGAGGAGTGCGAGTGGTCGGCGTCTCTCAGGAGGTACCTTATACCGATTCCTCGGTCTTATCCTTTGCTTTAGATGGCGACGAGGAATTACGAAGACTGGAGGCGCGTCTTGGCCGCGAGCCCCACGACGATGACTATTTTCAGGCACAGGCCCGCTATGAGGTCATCGACGGGTTTGCCGCCTCGGCTCGGGCCAGTCAGCTTTTGGCAGGCCTAGGCTTTACCGATGCCGACCTTGAAAAGCCGGTGAAAGTCTTGAGCGGTGGTTGGCGTATGCGGCTGAATCTGGCGCGGGCTCTTATGGGCCGTGCCGATCTTTTGTTGCTAGACGAACCCACGAATCATCTGGATCTGGAGGCCATCGCGTGGCTTGAGCAGTACTTGGCCCGATTCGAGGGGGCGTTACTCGTCGTCTCCCATGATCGCGACTTTCTGAATACCGTTGTTAACCGCATTGCTTATATTCATGACCATGTCATTACGCTCTATACGGGGTCCTATGACGCCTTCGTGGAGCGGAGAAGTCTTGAGGTCGTCCAGCAACAGACGAGCTATGTACGCCAACAGACGCGCATAGCGGAGCTGGAGCGGTTTGTGGCCCGCTTTCGTGCCAAAGCAACCAAGGCGCGTCAAGCACAGAGTCGATTGAAGACCTTAGAACGCATGGAGCGGGTGGCTAAAGCGCAAGGAGAGACACACTATACGGTCCCGCTACGAAGCCCAGAACGGGCCCCCGATACCCTGATTTCGCTAAGAGAGGTGAGTTTCGGCTACCCCGATCATCCCGCCGTCTTTACCGCAGTCCGTTTACACGTGGGTCCCGGCGATCGGCTGGCCATCATCGGTCCGAATGGCGCCGGCAAGTCGACTTTTCTCAAGGTGCTTCTCGGTCAATTGACGCCGACCGGGGGCGTAAGGACTATAGGACCGGGCGTATCGCTCGGTTACTTTGCTCAACATCAACTCGAGCAACTGAACAGCGATACGCATCCGCTTCAATACCTAGTGACGCTGGACGCTACCGCCCCTCTACAGGCCCTACGCGACCATCTTGGCCGCTTTGGTTTTGGCGCCAGTCTCATGGATCGGCCGATCGCGGGGTTCTCAGGCGGGGAAAAAAGTCGCCTTGTGCTAGCCGGCCTCTCGTGGCTACGGCCGCATGTTTTACTCTTGGATGAGCCGACCAATCATCTCGATCTCGAGATGCGTGAGGCACTGGCCTATGCCCTTCAGGAATACACCGGTGCCCTGGTGCTCGTGTCTCACGATCGCCATCTGATTCGGGCCTGCGCGGATGTTCTTTGGCTCGTAGCGGACGGCCACGCGGGCGAGTTCGCGGGTGATCTGGACGACTATCAACGGGAGATGGCCTCCCGCCGGGCTGTGCCGGAGGCCCGTGAGCCGAAGGGCAGACCGCGAACCGTTTCCGCTACAACATATCTCAGGCAACAAACGGTCCTTGAGGCGCGTATAGCGACTCAGGGGGCGCGGCTTACAGAGATCGATGCACTGCTCGGGGATCCCCTGACTTATCAGAAGGGCGGGGAGACGCTGCGCGCCTTAAGCGTGGAACGAGATCTGATCGTTGAGGGCCAAGCGCAAGACGAAGAGGAGTGGCTTAGGCTCGAAGAAAAGGTCCAGACCCTGCGCTCGAACTCCCGCTAACCCTCTGCGCCATGCCCGGGCACCCAATGGGCGCCCGTGGGAGTCAGTTCCTTTTTCCAAAAAGGGGCTCGCGTTTTCAGGATATCGATGATCTCTTGACAGCCGGCAAACGCATCCCCGCGATGGGCCGCCCACACCGTGACTAGAACGATACGCTGGTCACAAAGGATGTGGCCGTAACGATGAATGACCAGAACATCGAGCAGTCGGTGGCGGGTTTGCGCCTCTATGGCAATGCGCTCGACCTCAGTTTGAGTCATCTCGGGGTAATGCTCGATGTCCAGCGCTTGGACGGTTCTGTTCCCCGAAAGGTCGCGCACGGTACCAACAAAGCTCACCCGGGCACCAGCGCCCTGGACCTTCAGCGCTTGCGCCTCTCGCTCGGGATCAAAGTCCTCGGTTTGCAGGCGGATGATCATTAACCACCGCTCACCGGCGGAAAAAACGCAATTTCATCACCATCGCAAATGGCAGTGCTCAGCGCCGCATGCTGCCGGTTGATGGCGACAAGGAGGGGGTTAGGGAGGTCTTTTTGGCAGTTGGCCGTCACGAACGCTAAGACGTCCGCGGCCGTGCGACATCCCTCGGGGACCGCGAACTGTATCGTATCGCGCCCTAACGCCTCGCGTAGTGCGGCAAAGCAACGCACGGTGACCATGCTTATCCCCCGAGTCTCATCATATAGACGGGCGCAGCCCGCAGAGGGTCGTCGTTAAAGGTATGGCGTTCGGGTTTCTCGTGCCAGACCTTCTCGCGAATCAGGGCCGCCAAGCCGGGTCCTGAAAGACCGTCCCGCAAGGGACCCAGGAGATCCACGCCATCGTTCTGGCCGAGGCAATACACGAGGCGCCCTGTAGCTGTCAGCCGCAGACGGTTACAGGTCGCGCAAAAATTTTCACTGATCGGACTGATAAAGCCGACCTTAGTGCTGGAGCCTGCCACCTCAAATCGCCGTGCCGGCCCCTCGTCGCCGGCCCGAGCGCTCGGAGCAAGCACGTAGGAGCGACTGATGAGGTCTTTAGCTTCGGCGACACTCACATAGCTTTGGGAACGACTGGCGGCCCCGGCGAGACCGAGAGGCATGGTCTCTATGTACTGGATATCGAAGCCTTCGCGTATCGCGAATTTCAGCAAAGCGGGGACTTCGGCAAGGTTCTCCTCGCGCAACAAGACGACGTTCAGTTTGATGCGGGGAATGACCTGGCGCGCGATAAAGAGGCCCCGCAAGACGCGGTCCAGATCGCCGCCGCGGGTAATCCGCTCAAAACGGCCGGGATCGAGACTGTCGAGACTCATATTAAGGCGCTTCAGACCGGCTGCGGCGAGCGGACGCGCGAATTTGTCCAGGAGGTAGCCGTTGGTACTGACGCTGATTTTGGCGACACCGAGGGCGTCAGCGTGAGCGATGCGGGCGGCAAGCCAGGGATAGAGGAGGGGCTCGCCCCCGGTAAAGCGCATATGGGTAATCCCGAGCTCACGAAACACCGTCAGCAATTGGTCCAGTTCGGCTGGCGTCAGATGGTCTTTGCGTGCAAAGCGCGGCGTGCCTTGAGCAGGTGAACAGTATTGACAACGCAGGTTGCAGTGTTCAGTCAACGAGACGCGTAAATAGGATAGGTGCCGTCCGAAGCGGTCGCCCAAGGGTGCCTCCGTCCTCGCGCTCGGCAAAGCGGTCGAGAGGGAATTAGCTGCGATCCCAGGTTCCAGAGCGACCTCCTTCCTTGTGGATTAAGCGGATACCCCCCATGGTCATCCCGCGATCTATAGCCTTGCACATATCGTAGACGGTCAGAAGCCCGATGCCCACCCCCGTCAAGGCCTCCATCTCGACGCCCGTCACGTTCTCCGTGCGCACGGTCACGCAACACATAAGGCGAGTTTCGCTGCCAAAGTCCCAGGCGACCTCCATGCCCAAGATCGGTATCTGATGACAGAGGGGAATAAGGGAGTCGGTCCGCTTGGCCGCCTGGATTGCGGCAATGCGCGCGATTCCTAGTACGTCGCCCTTGCGGGCAGTACCGGCTCTTATCACCAAAAGCGTAGCGGCATCCATATCGATGTAGCCTTCAGCCACGGCAACACGAAGCGTGCTGGCCTTGGCGCTGACATCGACCATGCGCGCATCTCCGGCCGCGTTGAAGTGGCTTAGGTCCCCTGGTCCCGATTCGTCGCGCTTTGTGATGGCCAGATCCTCAGTGAATAGGCTCGCCCGCGTGAAAGCCAGAACCAGCGCTACCGGTTTAGCGCTTCTGGTAGCTTGGCATCAAGCGCCGAGCCGCTTGCTCAACCGTAGAGTTGGCCTTAAGGTCCGGACGCATCATCGGCATAGAGGAAGGTGCGCGGCCATGGTAGAGGTTCACCACGTGCTGGGCCTCGACAAAAAACAAATAGCGCTCCACGCCAATGCCGATGAACGCTGACAAAGGCGCAAATAGGGCCAATACCCCGAGGCGTTCATAGAGGCCGAGCACCAAGAGCCCTGCAGGGATCATAAAACCGACCAGATACACTACCATCTTGAATCGAATGGCGGCAACCGGCGTAATGCCGTTGCTGAATTCGCGCGTAAGGAAGGTTCCAAAGGTATGTCCTTGATCAAGCAGCCGCACCTTGCCGCGACTTAATCCGGTTGCCGTCTGCAAGGTAGTGCCACTTGGACGCCCGATCCAGAAGTAATAGATGGCCTTCATGACTGCGGCGGCCAGTAAGAAAGACAGTGCGATCCCAATCATTGCGCGATCCGTGCCCCCGAGCATAAGCCGGATACTGGCGAGTACGGTCGCACCCAAAGCAAGGCCCAAGACATAGAAGTTCGCGGGAACAAGTGGCGTGTGCCACTGGCGGATCGTGCGCAGGCAGGCATAGATCATCCCTTGGCAAAAGATTGTCACAAGCGCCAAGACCGCGCTTGCGTTGGCGAGGATAAGGGCCACAGAACCTTGGTCCTTATTCATAAAAAATACCCAGCCAAGATAGGCAATGGAAACGGGGTAAAAGAGAACCGCAAACACGCCCTCGCGCGCCAGCCAAGAGGTCCGCCAGCGGGTAAACGCGCGCCACGCATTTTTGGGGTTCGCGAGATGGGCCGTAGACGAAATCATGCCGATCGTCACAAGCAATAAGGCCAGTAGCACGGCGATGACCGTGCGCAGAGGCGTGAGGCCTCCGTCGATATGAAAATCGTTGACAAACGCGACGATCGCCATAAGGCCAAAGCCGCTCCCGGAGAATAGTGTTAAAAAGATGACGGCGAGTGACGGATTCATGAAGTCCCCTTTTCTCTATCGTTCAACAATACGGTTGACCCACTCTTTGACTGTGCGTGCAAGCGAAGGTCGCGCCAGATCGTTTGTGGGAATAGCAGGCCGTACACGCGGCGGGAGGTACTGGTTAGTCGGGTGGTAATTCAATTCGGGCATCAGGGCGTAGCCCCCACGGTCACGGACTGTGCGACTCACGGTGCTTTCGGCGTCATCAAGATCCCCAAAAAGACGGGCATGCGCTGGACAGGCCAATACGCAGGCCGGTTGGCGCTCCTCCACAGGAAGAGCTTGGTCGTAGATGCGATCCACGCACAGCGTACACTTCTTCATGGTACCGGACTCGTGATCAAGTTCGCGCGCTCCGTAGGGGCAGGCCCACGAGCAGTAATTGCAGCCCATGCATTTGTCTTGGTCGACCAAGACGATGCCGTCTTCCGGCCTCTTGTAGGAAGCCCCTGTGGGGCAAACGGTCACGCACTCGGCATTCTCGCAGTGCATGCAAGACATGGGGAAGTTTACGGTCTTGTTATTCGGGTACTCACCCACCTCGTAGTGCCGGACCCGGTTAAACCATACCCCGGATGGCTCCTTACCGTAAGGGTCGTAATCGGTCAAGGGCGCTGTGATGGAGCTTGCGTTCCACTCTTTGCAGGCCGTAGCACAGGCATGGCAGCCCACGCAGGTATCCAAGTCTATGACAAGTCCTAAGCGCATTCCCTCTCCTAAGCCCTAAGTCTCGGGGCGCGTGCTATAACGCAAAACGTCTGGTTTCGGTGCCGCGCCAGGCAGGGGCGCCGCGTTGCTAAAAGTCGGCCAGACGCCGGTCTCACCAGAAGCCGCCGGAGTCACTTTTACCATCAGGTCGTACCACGCGGCCTGCCCGGTAATGGGATCCGAATTGGTGAGACGCCGCTCACCTTCTTTCTCGGGTAACAACTCCGAGATCAGGTGATTCATTAAGAAGCCCTTCGTCGCCTCGGGCGCCTCCGGCTTAAGGCCCCAAGTCCCGGACTGTTTCCCGATGCCGTTCCAGGTCCAGACCGTGTCCGTTTGGCAACCCTCTATCAGCCGCACCTGGACCCGAATCTTGCCGTTGTGCGATTCGACCCATACCCAATCCTCATCATGGATGCCAAGGCTTTCGCCTTTGGTGCGGTTCATGTAGAGATAGTTTTGGGCGATGATCTGTCTAAGCCACGCGTTTTGCGAGTCCCACGAGTGGTACATCATCATGGGACGCTGGTTGACGGCGAAAAAGGGGTATTCCTTTTTATCGATTCGCTGCTGTTCCAGAGGTTCGTAAAAGTCGGGTAGCGGGTCAAAATATGTGGCCAGCCGTTCCTGGTCGACCGGGTCCTTTGGTTGTGGACCGTCATAGAGCCCGAGTCCCGCCAGACGAAAGCGTTGAATGGATTCTGAATAGAGCTCGATGATGATCGGATCCGCGGTTTTGTTAAAATCGGCGGCCTGCGCAAACTCCAGGTATTCTTTGTTCCCAAACCGGAAGTACCGTTGGGACATAGGCAAATGGTACTGAAAGAATCCCTGATTCTCTATGTACTTATCCCACTGCTTGGGATTTGGCTCGCCGCGCAGGGATTTGCTGCCGTCTTTCCCGCGCCATCCCGCCAGGAACCCGACACCGGGTGAGCGCTCGTAGCGAATGATGAAATCCTTGTAGCCTTCGTATTTCGGCGTCCCGTCCTCGTTTGTGAACACCGGCAATTTAAGGCGCGCGCCCAGATCAATCAAAACCTCTTGCCACGGCCGCACGTTGCGGTCGAGCTCAAGGAGCGGGTGACGTATCGAATCACAGATCGCATCCGGCTCCGAAATCGGCCTATCAAGCAAGGAAATGGCATCATAGCGCTCTAAATATGTGGTATCGGGAAGGACTAGGTCCGCGAAGTGGACGGTCTCTGAATGAAAGGCGTCGGCTACCACCAAAAATGGAATCTTGTACTCGCCGTCGGCACCCTTAGCGCGCAGCATGTCCTGAATATTCGCGGTATTCATAGTTGAGTTCCATGCCATGTTGGCCATGAAGAAGATCAAGGTGTCGATAGGGTAGGGGTCGCCGTTTACCGCGTTCGTGATGACCATGTGCATCAGACCATGATTGGCGATCGGGGCCTCCCATGAATAGGCCTTATCGATCCGTAACGGGCGTCCCTCCGCGTCGATAACCAGGTCCTCGGGGGCCTTAGGAAAGCCAAGCGGATTGGCATCAAGCGGCGTATTGGGTGCCGAATGCTGCGCCGGCTTGCCCGGAGGCGGCACCGGGCGCGGGTAGGGGGCCTTCGCCCGGAACCCGCCAGGACAGTCGATCGTTCCGAGCAAAATCTGAAGCAGATGGATGGCCCGAGCCGCTTGGAAGCCGTTGGAGTGCGCAGATACCCCGCGCATGGCGTGCATCGACACCGGGCGGCCAATAAATTTACTGTGCTTGCGTCCCGCCCAATCGGTCCATTCAACGTCGATTTCGATCGTTTCCTTGAAGGCGACGTGCGCCATTTCGAGCGCCAATCGTTCGATGGTGCTGGCCGGGATACCGCAGATCTCCGATGCGGCCTCGGGCGCGAAGCGCTTGTCGAGATAACGCTCGGCCAAAAGCGTCATCACGGTCTTGACCGTACGCCCATCTGGGGTCTTATGTTCGCCAAATAGCGCCGGGTGGCTTGATGCATCCATGCCACTCACGAACGCCTGCTTCTTCAAGTCCCAGACTAGGGGTTGATCGTTGTCGTCCCGATAGATGAGTCCGTCACCCGTCTCTCCGGGCGTCTGGACGACCAGAAAGGCCGAATTGGTGTAGCGAATCAGAAAATCCCAATCGAATAGTTCACGGGAGAGAAGGACGTGGATCATGGACAGCGCGAGCATCGCGTCGGTGCCGGGACGAATGGGTACCCACTCGTCAGCGACGGCCTGATAGCCGGTACGAGCCGGATTGATACCGACAAACTTCCCGCCACGGCTCTTTAACTTCTCGATGCCAATCTTCATCGGGTTTGAGTTATGGTCTTCGGCCACACCCCAGAGCATGAAGTACTTCGTACGGTCCCAGTCGGGATCGCCGAATTCCCAAAACGCATAACCGAGCGTATAGAGGCCGGCGGCGGCCATGTTCACAGAGCAAAAACCGCCGTGGGCGGACCAGTTCAGAGTTCCGAACTGCTGGGCCCAAAGCCGCGACAAGGCCTGCATCTGGTCGCGTCCGGTAAAGAAGGCGAGTTTATTGGGATCGGTGGCGCGGATGTGCGCCAAGCGCTTGGTGAGCATATCCAAGGCTTCGTCCCACGAAATCTCGACGAACTCTCCGGCCCCGCGCTCGGTACCGGGCTTACGCATAAGCGGGCTTTGCAAGCGCGCCGGGGAACACTGCTTCATGATGCCCGCCGACCCCTTAGCACAGAGAACGCCTTTATTTATAGGGTGATTCCGATTACCTTGAATGAACCGAACTTGATTGTCTTCGATGGTGACTTTTATGCCACAGCGGCAAGCACACATATAGCATGTCGAGTACTTGATCTCCTGCTTGCTGTGATCCTCGGTTTTCGGGACTGCGGCCATAAAGACATTCTCACTCGATTAAGATACGGATTGCTGTAAAGTCTAGGCTCTTACGGATCCCTCGCTACTGAAATGTTTTGATAGCGGAATAAGAAGACCGTAATTATTTCCAGATGTTATGGCGGATATTTCGAGAATTTATAGCTAGTATGAACCACAACTCTCCATAGCCGACCCTTAGAGGAGAAGACCGTGCAATGGATACGGTATAAGACATCGGCTCGTCATCGCCCACGACTGGCTGTGCGCACCGAGCTCGCGACGTACGACCTACAAACGAGCTACGAACGCTACCTTTTATCGGGTGAGCCTGCCGTACGGGGTCTGTCGGCGGCCCTTCAGTCCGCCAGCCTATGCGCGGTCTTGAGGCTTTCCGGAACTGAGGACTTCCTAGCCCTCCTGCGGCAGAACGATGGGCATCACTCTGTACCCCTTCAGATTGATGATCGCAGCGCTTTACTTGCGCCACTTCACGATCCAGGACGTTTTATCGGTATCGGATTAAATTACCACGATCATGCCCGTGAGATCGGACAGCAGGCGCCGCTTTATCCTCCGCTTTTCGCTAAATGGGCGAACGCTATTAATGGCCCCTATGGCGCTATCGATCTCCCCGTGAAGTCCGAGGCTGTAGATTATGAGGTTGAACTCGGTATCGTGATCGGCGCGCGCGCCCGATACGTGAGCCCCACGGATGCCCTATCCTGCATCTTCGGTTATACCGTCATCAACGATATTAGTGCGCGCGATCTCCAGTTCCAGACGAGTCAGTGGCTCGCCGGGAAGATCTGCGATGGCTTCGCACCAATCGGGCCCACAATCACAGAACGCCAAGACCTACCCTCATCGGCTGACCTGAGATTAAGAACCTGGGTCAATGGGGAGTTGCGGCAAGACGGACGAACTCAAGATATGATCCATGACCCGGCAAGTCTCGTAAGCTATCTTTCTCATCTCATAACCCTGGATCCTGGCGACATCATCGCGACCGGCACCCCGGCGGGTGTCGGTATGAGCCACAAACCACCTCGCTATCTCAAGGCAGGGGACGTGGTTCGAGTCGATATAACGGGGCTTGGGACCCTGGAAAACCACGTCCGCGCTGGCGCGCCAAAAGAGTGAACGACGACAAGCCCGCGCCTATAACCCAAGCCTTTGCCTAGCATGGAGTGTTTTTAAGTGCTGGGGCCAGAGAAAGCGAAACGTGCCCGCGCTTACGGGGGGTTTGATGGCCGATATAGGAGGCCGCGCCGAAGGACCGGCACGGCCTCCTATAAGCCTATGATAGAAAACAAGACATGTCAGGGTAGCGCGGAAAGGCGCGACCCCGTCGTGTTATCGACGTCTCCTATTTGCGACCTTCTTTTTCGCGACCGCCTTAGTGGCCGGCTTTGTAATCCCCTTAGATGCCGATTTCGACGCGCTCTTTTCCGTTGGGCCGCCGCTCAGGTTGTCTTGTAAAAATTCCAGCAGCTCGCTTATGGTCGCAAGCACTGGGGAATAGCGAATCGAGCGGCCTTCGCGGGTTGGTTTGATAAGCCCAGCCTGCGTCAATTGCGATAAGTGAAAAGAGGAGGTAGCGGGAGCGAGTTTGAGTCTGAGGGCGATCTGGCCCGCGACCAGTCCATCGGGACCGACCTTAACGAGCAGCCGGACAATACCAAGTCGAGTTTCTTGGGCAAGGGCTGTAAGTGCGCGGGTTGCCGCCGTAATTTTCATGGTCATTGATTGAGTTTACCTTAAAGTTTAGTCGGTCTAAAGAAAGACGGTTTTTTCTCATGGTTCTATCGCTATGAGTGGTAAGCGCCACTCTGCTCTGAGTGTTAATCACCGTACAAGTGTTAAGTGTACCGCACTTTCGAACGAATCGCAGCAGATATGTTACGGTGCGATGAAAAATCGCACACAATGGGCCACATGCATGGAAGCGTGAACGAGTATCAAAAGCCTGAAAAATGGTTGGCGAATGAAGGGCAACGGGCTCATAGAGGGGGCTTGTGAAGAGTTTTGAGGGCGACGTAGGCCCTTGTAGGCGCGCAAGAGTAAGGCCAGGAGGCGTCCAATTCCTGCCCGAAGTATGGGATAATCGACCCTCATAAGTGCGCACTAGCGTAGAGGACGGGCTTTGGGCATGGATAGGCGGTACGAAAAATACCTCGGGTACGCGCAAACTGCGGCCGAGAAGGCGGCGGCGGTCATACGGCAACACTATGAGACCGCGAGCCCCGTCGACTGGAAGGGGGACGGGAGCCCGGTTACGCCCGCCGATCGCGCGGCCCACGAAGTCATCTGCAGAATTCTGAAGGCCGAATGCCCCGCCATCCCGATCGCTTCGGAGGAGGGTGAGGAGATCTTAGGCGAGCAGTACTGGTCCGTTGATCCTCTGGACGGGACGAAAGAGTATGTTGCCCGGACCGGCGCCTTTGTCGTCAATATCGCTCTTGTGGAGAGCGGACGCGCGGTTGTGGGCGTGATCCATGTGCCCGTGACTGACGAGTCCTATTTCGCGTTCAGCGGCGGCGGGGCGCACAAGAATGAGCGCGGGGTCGTTCGGACTCTGCCCCCGGGATCGTTCGCAGGCGGCGTGATTCGAGTCGTGGGGAGTGCCCGCCATGGCGCCGATGCGGTCGATAGCCTGTGTCGGGCATTATCCTGCGAGGAAGGGCGGATTCAGCGCGCGGCGCTCGGTTCGGCCTGGAAATTCGGCTGGCTCGCCGAAGGGCGCGCCGACATTTATCCCCGCTTTGGTCCTACTCACACCTGGGACACGGCCGCCGGACAGTGTGTTTTGGAGGAGGCCGGAGGCGCAGTATGGGTCGCGGCCCACAAATCACTGATATACGAACATCCGCGTCAGCTGAACCCCTCATTCGTCGCGGTAGCCGATCCCAAGTTTGATTGGCCCGACCTATTAGCTCCGGGCCTTCGCGCCCCGTGAGCTCACGGGAGGCGATAACCCAGTCCCAGGAATTCCCAGCCTAGGTTTGGTCCGGACCGGCTGAAGCCGCAGAGCTGCTTACAGTTGCTGAAATGGGTCACCATGACCTCGAGTCGCGGGGTCAGGAGATAACCCAATCGCAATTCAAAATTCCATTGCGTGCCGTTGATGAAGGTCGTGTTCGTTAGATAAGCGGCACCAAGCCCCATGAGCACGTGACCCACGCGGACATTGTAATCAAGCCCGGTGGCAGCGCTCTTTTGCCAGTCGCCTGCGAAGACCCCAATCGGGCCTTGGCGCCGCCTTACAAAGATAGCCTTCTGGGACGCGGCATACTTAAAGGCCGTAGCACCCATGATGGTCCAATGACCGGTCGCCAAAAATCCACTAAAAAGGGCCCGCGCCAATACCACCTTCGCGTACTCGAGAGATAACCGCTTTCTTCCACACGCCACCGTGCCCCCTTGCTCGTGCCCTAGTCTACCAGTCTAGCCGACCCCAACCTATCTAAGCAGAGACCGGAGAGCCATGGCAATCCGCCTCGCCCTCGGTGCGAGGTTTACCCCAAGCTGATAGAATTGTGAGCTATCTAGAATAGCGTCGCGGTTTGGGCGCATTGCAACGAGGTGCTGCTATGTCGATCGATAGAATAGTGATGGCGTTTGCCGGATCTGTGGTCATTGTGAGCGTGGTCCTGGCTCATTACGTGTCAACCGACTGGTTGTGGCTTACGGCGTTCGTAGGCGCCAATCTTCTTCAGTCGGCGTTTACCGGCCTATGCCCGCTCGCAAAGATATTAAAGGCCATGGGGGTCCAGACGGGCTGTGCCTTCACCTGAACCGGGTTCGCGAATCGGCAGACAGATAAGGGCCTCGAACCCACCCGATAGGCGGTTGCGGAGCTCGAGCGTGCCGCCGTGAGCCTCAGCAATGCGTCTCGCTATGGCAAGCCCCAGGCCCCGCCGACCGTCTTGATGCAGTTCGATCCCCGACAGCAGGTTGGCCAACTGAGTCTCGGTCAGGCCCGGCCCCTCGTCGCTAATGGAAAGGCGGACGAAGCGGCCATCCACGGAGGTATGGACGCGAACCGGCGGGTGGCCGTGGGACACGGCGTTGTCGATCAGATTGGTGATGAGCCGCCCGGTGGCCAACGGCCTATAAGCAAGGCTTGGGAGCGATTTTCTGTCGTAAACTACGCGTCGCCCCTGGCGCGTGTAGCGCAACACGATCTCGTCGATAAGGGTGTCGAGTCTGCCCACGACCGGGGCCTCTTCGATCCCATGGCGGGCGTAGGCTAGGAATTCGGTGAGAATGGCATCCATCTCCTCGATATCCTGAACCATCCCAAGACGCAGCTCATGATCCTCAGGCAAAGCGAGGTCGACTGCCAAGCGCATGCGCGCCAAGGGCGTTCTTAGGTCATGCGATACGCCGGTGAGAAGCAGCGCGCGATCGCGCTCGTAGCGATGTCTATCCTCTATCATCTGATTGAACGCCGCGGACACCCGCCGGATCTCGCGCGGGCCATCGCTCGCAAGTGGTGGCGGTGTCTCTCCGCGTCCCAATGTC
>JAJYPQ010000345.1 GCA_021795255.1 Pseudomonadota bacterium | reverse complement strand
ACTGGCAGGGGGTGCTGCGGGGTGGGCCTTGGTCGCCGCCTATCTCGGCACGGCCATAGGCGTCCTCGCCGGCGAGGCCATCTTCGTCAACAATGCGACAGAGCCGCTGGGATTTCATGTCCCCCCGGTCGTCACATACGTGGTGAGCGTGGCCTTAGTCTGGTACTTTGCCTTCCGCGATATTCGACTCTCGTCGCGCTTAAGCGTGTCCATAGAGGCGGTCTCCATGGTGATTATCGCGGCCCTTCTCATAGCCGCGCTCACCCATCACCCCCATAATCTCATAGACCGCCGGCAGCTCGCGTTACAGAACGCCTCCGGCAAGGGCATCGCCGAGGCCATCGTTCTTGGCATCTTCTCCTTTGTCGGCTTCGAGAGCGCGGCGACCCTCGGAAAGGAATCCCGCAACCCCCTCAAAACTATTCCGCGCGCGGTTCTATCCAGCATGATCGTCGCGGGCATCTTTTTCATGTTCGTGGCGTATGCGATGGTTATCGCCTTTAACGGACACGCCGGCAAACTCGGCAATGACGCCTCGCCGCTTTTGACCATCCTGTCCTCGCTCGGGGCCGCCCGGTTTGCGACCTTCATCTACATCATCGCCACGATTAGCGCCTTTGCCTGCGTACTGGCCTCCGCCAACGCCGCCGCGCGCCTCCTTTTCTCGATGGGCCGCTACCAGTTTGTGCACCGCTCCATGGGGCTTGTCCACGCGGGACACCGAACGCCACACGCGGCGATTGCGGCGGGCTGCGCCATCACCCTGGCGGTGCCGCTCATCATGTATGGGGAGGGCACGATGAATACCTTTGATTGGTGCAGTACCTTTGCGACATTCGGCTTCATCACGACCTACCTTCTTATCAGCATCGCGGCCCCCGTCTACCTCCGAAAAATCGGCCAGGCCTCGTCTTACCATATCATCATCGGCGCACTCGGCGCCGTCTCCATGGTGGGGGCCTTCATAGGAAGCGTCTACCCGGTCCCCCCCTACCCGCTCAACCTTCTGCCCTATATCTTCTTGCTGTTTATGGCCGCAGGGGGGGCATGGCTGCTGCGACTGAAGACGCGCGCCCCCCAGGTTCTGAAACTGATCGAGCGCGATCTTGAATCCGGGGAGAGTGAGATCATTGGTCGCAAATAGAGGAAACGCATCGGGCGCGGGGACCATCCAGGCATCCGCGGAGAAACGACCTCGGTGCGCCCTTATCACGGGTGGCACCCGCGGCATTGGTCTCGGTACCGCACGCGCCTTCGTTCAGGCCGGCCTGAACGTCGTCATCGTAGGCCGCGACGCGACAGCCGGGGCGGGGGCGGCGGCCTTTCTCGATGACGAGGGGCCAGGACGCGCGTGGCTCGTGGAAGCGGACGTGCGATCGCGCGAAGACATGGACCGTGCAGCCCATGAGGCCATCCGACAGTTCGGCGGCCTCGATATCCTCTGCGCAAACGCCGGCGTCTTTCCGCAGGCCAAAATCGAGGATATGAGCGAGGCCGACTGGGCGTGCGTCATGGACACCAACCTCAAAGGCGTGCTGCTTGCAGTCCAGTCGGCGCTCCCTTACCTCAAGGCCTCGGGCGCCGGGCGCATCCTGCTCACCTCATCGATTACGGGCCCGCTCACGGGCCTGGCGGGATGGAGCCATTATGGCGCCACGAAGGCCGGCCTCTTGGGCTTCATGCGTTCGGCGGCGATCGAGCTGGCCCCACACGCCATTACGGTTAACGCCCTCTTACCTGGCAACATCCTGACCGAGAGCCTCCAGTGTCTGGGTGAGGATTATCTGACTCGCATGCGCTCCGGGATTCCCCTAGGGCGCCTAGGCACCGTTGAAGACGTAGGATCGGCCGCGCTCTTTCTGGCCTCGGCGGCCGCTTCCTTTATCACGGGGCATGCACTCGTCATTGACGGCGGCCAGACACTCCCGGAAACCCTTGCAGAGACCGCCTAAAGGAATCCCTTGTGTCGTACATGCCTGACAAGACCAAGACACGGCCGCCCGTCGACGCAGGCACCGCCGCTTTCGCTATGGTGGCAAAACAGGCCCTTGCTTCCTACCCGGAAGCCGTACGAGGACCGGTCCAGTTTGTCACAAGCTCCGAGAACCACACCTACTGCGTGTACTCGCCCCAGGGTCGTTACGCCCTGCGCATCCATCGGCCGCAGTACCACAGCCGCAGCGAGGTCGAGGCGGAGCTCACCTGGCTTTCGCAACTCGCGGCACAGGGGATTTGCGTCCCCGCGCCCGTCCGCGGGCTTGATGATCGCGCCACTCAATGCGTGCGCCAGTACGGCCGCACCTTTCTCGTTGCACTCTTTCCTTGGATGCCGGGGCACGAGCCGAACGAGGCCGAACTTATGGATACGTACCCTCATATCGGACGCCTGCTCGCCACCCTACACATAGCCGCTCGCAAGGCCGGCCCGCGCCTCGACCGCCCTTGCTGGGATTACCCGGACTTGATAGTGAAAAGCCCCTGGGGAAGCTGGCGCGCGAATCCCGAACTGAGTTCCGCGGACCAAGCGATCATCGCGGCGGCCTTAACGACCATTGGCGAGCGACTTCGGCATCACCCGCGGACGGGCCGTAACTTTGGCATGATTCACGCGGACCTGCGTCCCACCAACGTCCTCCTAAACGGCGAAGAACTCACACCCATCGACTTTGATGACTGCTGTTATTCTTGGTATCTCTTCGACATTGCGGCCTCGCTCAGTTTTCTTGAGGCGGACCCTCGATTGGGCGATTGGCTTCAGGCGCTTCTCAAGGGCTATGTGAGTGCGTCTCCCCTCACCGACGCCGATATGGCACTCTTACCGGTCTTTATCATGCTCCGTCGCATCCAACTGCTCGCCTGGATGGGATCGCACCGCAACAGCACCTATGCCCAACTCCTGAACCCGCCCCTCTGGGTACAGGCCTCCGTCGAACTGTGTCGGCGTTTTCTCGCAGGCGCTTTATGGTAGGGCGCGAACAAAGCCGCACAAGCCGCCGCGCAAAATGTTTACCCCCAAAGGAGTCGACGTGCTCAAACTAAACGCCTTCACCCCGCAAAACGGTATCGACTACGACGGTATTCTCAGCCGCCGGCAACGCGCTCTCGCGCCGGCCTATGAACTCTTTTATCAGGAACCGTTGCACCTGGTACGTGGTGACGGGGTGTGGCTTTACGACATCCAAGGACATCGCTATCTCGATGCCTACAATAACGTACCCTCGCTCGGGCACGGCAACCCGGTGGTCGTGGAGGCGCTCAGCAGACAAGCCGCGACCTTGTGTACACACACGCGTTACCTCGATGCCCACATCGTGCGCCTCTCTGAGCGACTGATTCATACCTTACCCGACGCCCGCATGTGGAAGATGTTCTATACGTGCAGCGGCAGCGAGGCCAACGATCTTGCCTTGCGTCTTGCGTTCCGACACACGAAGGCACGCGGACTTATCGTCACTGATCACGCCTACCATGGGCTTACGGCTTGGACTGCGGCCACCTCGACGTCTATGGCGAGCACGGGCATGGACCTTCAGGACAGTGGCCTCGAATTGGCTGTGATCCGCTCGCCGGCCCATGCCCCGCGGGATTGTCCGCTATCGACATGGCTTGCGGGCGAGGTCCAAACCGCTATGGCGGCCCTGGCCGAGCGCGGGGTCCGCCCGGCGGCGATCTTGCTCGACTCGTTCTTTACGAGTGATGGCGGATTCTATGCCCCGGCCGGGTTCCTGAAAGAGGCGGTGGACTTAGTTCAAGCGGCGGGGGGCCTCTATATTGCCGATGAGGTGCAAGCCGGATTTGGCCGGTCCGGGCATGACTGGTGGGGTTTTTCCATTCACGGCGTCGTACCCGACATCGTCACCATGGGAAAGCCCATGGGCAACGGCTACCCCATGGCGGGGCTTGCCGTGTCGGACGCCGTCGCGCGCCATTACGGCGACAGCTACTTCAATACCTTTGGAGGGAATACCGTGGCGGCCGCGGTTGGCAATGCGGTCCTTGATGAAATCGAGACACGCGACCTGATGGCACGCGCCCGCCTCCTTGGCGAGCGATTCCTCTCAAGGCTCACCGCGCTCCAGAGCGAGTCGCCGTGGCTTGGGGATGTGCGCGGCTGCGGGCTTTCCCTTGCCGTCGATATCCTCGATGAAGACGGAAGACGGAGCGCCGCGCACGCGCTCGCTTTAGTCAACCACCTACGCCGGCAGGGCGTCCTTATAAGCACCGCCGGCCGAGACGGCGCGAGCCTCAAGATCCGGCCCATGCTCATTTACAAGGAGAGCCACTGTGACACGCTCGTCACCGCGCTTGCCAAAGGCCTGCACGCCCTGTCAGACCCAACATCTCCATAAGGCGCACGCGGACAAATACCCGGACACGGCCTCAAACAAGGAGGTCTTAGCTGCCCTGGTGGGCGCCAATGTCAGGGGGCGTGGTTGATTCTGGAAAATCTCGCCAACATAAGGAGCCGGTCGAAACAACGGCAAGAGACCAAATCCGATGCCGGACAGAACCGCGACTACTCCTCGTGCGCACCGTGCTCTGTGGTCCGCATCTTCCATCATGGATCCCGATAGACCTCTCGGCTCACCATCCCCGCGCGATAGGCACGAAGGCACGGCCCCACGCGCCTCACGGGTTCTGCAACAAGGTCTGCAGCAACGGGTAGGGGTTTGAGGAAAATGGATCGAGCACTGTGACCCCCAGCCCAGGTAAAGCCTTCCGGAAGGTCCTCGGACAACAACAGGCGACATCCTGATCGCGAAGCGGCCGACAAGATCACGGCGTCCCAGACCCCGAGATTGTGGTCGACCGCGAGATCGGTTGCCGTCAACCTCCCATCGAGTGAAGTCTCGATGACCGGGAAGACATGGCGCCCGCTTGAGAGCGCGTTGCGCGCATCGGCTCGGGATTTTCCTGCCTTGTGGACAAGCCCTTGAAAGAGTTCACCCAGG
>JAJYPQ010000344.1 GCA_021795255.1 Pseudomonadota bacterium | reverse complement strand
CTGACTATCAATCTCCTGGTCATGGTGGTTGCCACTTGGGTCTTTAATGTCCTGCGTATCGGCGCTGGACAGGACGGCACGCTGGATGTGGAGCCGCGTAGCGCCTAAAGGACCACGAAACGAGGCCGGTTTGCCGGGGGAATGGCGGCGCGAGATGTGAAGGCGGTTTTTTTAAGATCAACATCTTCACGAAGAGGCTCTTTGCAGACAATCCCGCGACCGTAGCGGCGCCCCCGGCCGGCCTCTCCCGCCGTCTCGCGGGCGTCGGCGGCGAAATGCCTTTTGAGGCTGCGCTTTTCGTGTCGACCCCGGATCCGTGATACCGGGCCGCCCGACTCGCTATGCGTTAAACATATTGAGAATGAGTAGCGAAAATGGCGTGGTTCTGTCCGCTCGGATGGCAAGGTCTTTTATGAATGGGACCGATCCATGGGGAAAAGGGGTGGCCGCCAGGATAGGGGTGATCGCTTAAATGAGCTAGTGCCGCTTGCCAATCGCGGCACGGCCGTTATGGTTCCGGACCGGAGCCATGCACGGCCGAATACCCCGCAGGGCTTCGCGTTCGGATCTTTCAGGAGCGAGGGCGCAAGAATATCCTCGTGTCCACCCCAACCAAAATAGTCTTTGTCCACGCTTCATGGTGCCCGCTACCCCGCACAGCAGGACAATTGCTTCACGTCTTTCGTAAAGGTCTGTGCGCAGAGTTTTAGGCCCTCGACCATGGTGAGGTAAGGGAATAGCTGATCCGCCAACTCAGCGATTGTCATGCGACGGTTTAGGGCAATAGCCACCGTCTGTATGACCTCCCCAGCCTCAGCCGCCAACACCTGCGCTCCGAGAATCCGACCGGAGGGGTGTTCGGCCACTAATCGAATGAAGCCCTGTGTATTGAAGTTGGCAAGCGCGCGCGGCACGTTTTCCAGCGCCAGTGTCCGCGCGGCCACCGTGAGGCCTTGGGCGCGCGCGGCCGTTTCCGTAAGGCCCACCGTCGCGACCTGAGGGTCAGTGAAAACCACGGCAGGCATGGCATCGAGATTAAGGGTGGCGTCCCCGTCTGTCATGTTGATGGCCGCGCGCGTACCGGCGGCTGCGGCGACGTAGACAAATTGGGGGAGGGCGCAGCAATCTCCAGCGGCATAGATGTGGGGCGCGCTGGTGCGCAGATGATCGTCCACTATGATAGCGCCATGACTGTCTACCCGCACGCCGGCGCGCGCAAGATCCAGACCGCCCGTGTTTGGCTTGCGCCCGGTTGCCACGAGCAGCCGGTCTCCATCAAGGGCTCCTTCGGATGTGGTCAGGGTGAAAGCGCGGCCGTTATGGCGGACACGACTTACGGAGATGTTCGTCATGACGCGTATGCCTTCTTCCTCGAAGGCCGCCTGCAGGCCCACACCCACATCCGCGTCTTCGTGCGATAGCAGACGGCTGCGGGCAAGGATGGTGATCTTGGAACCCAGGCGCCGGAACGCCTGCGCCAGCTCCACGGCCACCACGGACGCGCCCAGGATCAGCAAATGCTGCGGGGCCTCGGTTGCCACCAGGGCCTCGGTTGATGTCCAGTATGGGGTATCGGTCAATCCTGGCACGTCGGGAATGGCGGGCGTGGCGCCAGCCGCGATCAGAAAGCGGTCGGCTGTAAGGAGCTCCTCGGCACCCGTCTGGTCTTGCAGATGAAGCGTATGTCCATCAAGGAATCGTGCATGGGCATGTTTTAGAGTGATGTCGGGATTGTCGGCCGCGATGTCCTCATATTTGGCCTTTCGTAAAGCCTCGACCCGCGCCTGCTGCTGACGAACCAGGTTTTCACGATCGATTACAGGGTTATGCGCCAGTACGCCCTGAAAGCGCGGGACTGCCTGTTCATGAGCCACATGAGCCGCCCGGATCAAAATCTTCGAGGGTACGCAGCCCACATTGACGCAGGTACCGCCGATGACTGGATGATCTTCAATCATAGTCACGCGCGCTCCCCGTTCGATGGCGCGCAGAGCGCATGCGAACGCCGCCGAGCCGCTGCCGATGATCGCGACGTGCAGCTTCTTGTCGTAACCTTCTTTCATTACCTGCGTCTGGGTTATGCCCGGCAGAGATGCATCGTAGCCGGCCGCTCGTATGGCCTCGACGATCTCAGGGAGCGTAGCATGCCCCAAATTCTCGATCACAGCTGTCGCTTTCGGATAAGAAACCGATGCCTTCACACCTGGTAGGGCGGCCAATGTCTTTTCAATACTGCGCGCACAATGATCACAGGTCATGCCCTTTACGGGGATTTGAACACTCTGGTTAGTCATGGTGATAGCCCTGCCCACCTGATTTCGAATGCCCCCAGTGTAGGAGCCGTACCTTGGTACAGGGTCAAGAGGCCGCCATGTCCTTAAAACCGCGCCTATAGCGTGACCGTACTCGGCCGTGTTACAGGCTACACAAGCCAGGCTGAATCCGTGCATGACAAGAGGAGACAGAGCTTTGTGTACAATGGTTCTTCTCGCCCCTTGACGGAGTGACGCAGGCCACATGATTTCATGTGCCCTGGTCGCGCTGGCCTTTCTCAAAAATCCGGAGGTGTCCAGGCGGAAGAGTGCTGGCTAGGCGTTACTACACCCACCCTTAAAACCGAGATACGGCGACATAATAACGTCGGTTTCTTGGTATGTTACAGCAATATATCAATGCTATTCGGAAGAAGTGGAAAGTGGTACCGATGGCGAATCCCGAAACAGGCGACGGTAGAGGATGAGATAGATCGCCTGGAAGCCGCCACCAATAAAGAACGGGAGCGCAAGAAAGCCGGCATGATAGAGGAGGCCCGCGAATACGGGCCCCACGGCGCGCGGCATCTGGACCGAGACGTTGTTGAGGCTCGCGGCCAGCCCGCGGCGATGGCCACGGACGAGGCCAAGATTGAGCGCCTGGCGCGCGCCGGCCGTGCCACGATTGAGCGCCGAGCGGATGATGTAAAGGATCGCCGCTATCGAGAAAGAGGGTGAAAGCGGCAGTATCAGCAGCACCGCAAGCCCCAGGTAGCGCATCACGAGCACGGATTTTACGACCCCGTAACGACGCGTCAGGCGACCTACCAGGAGTGAGGAGACAGCGGTGACGACCAATGCCACGCTCATGATGGGCCCGATGCTTAAAGGACCATGGTGAAAGCGGATTGCAAACCAGTAGGCCATCAACGGCCCCATGAAACCTATGCCTATGCCGTTTAGCGCATTGATCCCGAAAAGTTTAAGGAGCTTGCGGTTCTCGGCGCGCGTCAAGGCATCCGCCACGGCCCTGGTGTCATCAGTATCATGCTTCTGGTCTGGTTCCGGTCGCACAACCTCGGGGATAGTGCGCAGCAGGACAAGGCCGAGCAGGGCGCCCAAAAGCACCAGAAGAAACAGCGGACGATAGGCAAGCGGTCCTGGGAGAACAGTACCCAGGAAGGAGGGGAGTGCGGCGAGCAACGCCCCCAACGCCATCCCCAAAAACCCCATGGCCGTGTTCAGGCTATAGGCCGCCGCGCGATCACGCGCCTCGACCAGTTCGGAAAGCCACGCAAGCTCGACTGGCGCAAAAGGGCCCGCACCGCCGTTCAAGCCGTGGCCAAAGCCGCCGAGAATCGCGGCGATCGCGAGTACCGATGCCCGCGAGTCCGTGAGTGCCATGAGGGCGGCGGCCACCTGGACCCACTCGTAGACTTGCAAAAAGGCTTTGCGCCCGCGAGTGTCGGAAAGCGGCCCCATAAAGAGCGCCAATGTCGCCGATGCCAGCAGGGCTGCCATGAAAAGCGCACCGATTGCGGGAGCCGACCAGTGGAGCGCGTGCAGATAGAGCGCAAAACCCACGACCAGCGCCCCTTGTCCTACGCTCCGCGCTGCCCGGACCACAATCAGGAACCGCGCCTCGCGCGTGAGCCGCGCATACCACATGGAAAGACGTATCCTCTATTATATCGTTTAATGCCAGATGGTTATGGCAATATATTCATCTTATTTCTTACAGTAGACCCCGTACCGACCCAGAACGCCGGGGCCGCTGCCACTGGGTCCCCGTCACGCTCAAGCGAGGCCAAGAAGGCGCTTAAGTCGCGGCAACTGCTCCTGGGCGGTCCCGTAGAGCACTTGCCCCTCGTAGACGGTGATGGGGGCGATACGCACGCCGAATTTCACTTTGGCCTCATCCGCCGCCCCAGGTCGACTCAAGTCGTGTTCCGTGAACGCCACATGATGGGCCGTGAACCACGCCTTCAGGGCCGCGCAGTCTGGACACCCGGGAGTTGTATAGAGATCGATCGTCTTCGGCAATCCTCTTTTCTTTACGCGTCAGGTATCGACTGGTCGTGGGCATGAAGCCGCGCGCGGAGGGCGCGCGCGACATCGTGCGGGGACTATGGCATCCGCAAGCAGGCGTCAAAACCGCCTTTAGGCGGGCTGGCGCTGGAATAGCCCGCGCCACCAGCGCTTCCGGCCCTCCGGCAAGGGCCGGGGATCGACCAGTGTTTCCGGGGGCATGCGCGTCAATAGCCATCCAGGGAGGGTTTTTACGCCCGAACTGCCGCAGGAGCTCCCCAGATTATGCGGATCGAAGATCTTAATGAAGTTCGGCTGCACCTTGTCATTGGCATAGACGATACCGCAGTAGTCCTCGCGGTGCTCACGCCGTAAAAGCGTATCGATCTCCTCGGTAAATCGTATCAACGCCTCAGCGCTTGCGGTCGCCGTCGGCACCGGCTCGCCGATCGCATAGATGTACCATCCCTCCGGGCGGGAGCGCACGGTAGCCCATAATTCCGTAAGCTGCGCCCAGCTGACGATGCCGCTAAAAGGGCCGGTTAAAACGGCCTGAAATGAACTTCCGCTCGCGGTCTCCGCCATCGAGTCCTCCCTCAAATCCACGCTGCGCGTTTATGCAAACTTGCCGTTCCTCAAAGCACGCGCGTCTTTACCGTTCCGTCATCCGGAAAAAGCGCTAAAAAGCGCCTCGCGTGCCTTGAGTCACCGCAA
>JAJYPQ010000343.1 GCA_021795255.1 Pseudomonadota bacterium | reverse complement strand
ATACCGCCAGGCGCAGGCCATGGGCGGCCAGGTGCGCAAGGGTGAGCATTCCGAATTGTGCATCTTCTATAAGCCCTGGGAGTCGCAGGAGACCAACACGGAGACGGGCGAGACGGAGACCAAGACCGGCGCGGTCCTCAAGTCCTTTCGCGTGTTCAACCTCGATCAGATCGACGGCATCAAGAGCCCGGCCACGGAAGCCCGTCCGGCCTTCGAGGTCTTGGCCGATGCTGAAGCCCTCTTGCAGCGCACGCCGGCGCCCATTCGCGAAGGCGGGCCCAGCGCCTGCTATATCCCAAGCCGGGACGAAATCCACATGCCGAGCCGCGACACCTTCATAAGCCCCGAGAGCTTCTACAGTGTGGCCTACCACGAAGCGACCCATGCGAGCGGCCATAAGAGCCGCCTGGACCGGAACCTATCGGGCCGGTTTGGCGACGAGGCCTACGCCATGGAGGAACTGGTAGCGGAGCTTGGGGCTGCATTCCTCTGCGCCGAGGTCGGCATCCTGCCACAGACCCGCGCTGACCACGCGCACTATCTCGCAAACTGGGTCCGGGCCCTCAAGAGCGACAAGAAGGCCATCTTCACCGCCGCCGCAGCCGCCAGCAAGGCCGCCGCGTTCATCAAGGGCCACACCGAGGCGCGGACGGAGGCCGCCGCGTAATGTGCGGACGTGCAACATAACACCATACGTTATGTATCATACACTATTGGAATGACCGTCCGTCTGGTCGCTAAAATAATACTTGCATCACCGCGTTAATGGAGTATACTTTAATCATAGCCCCGATGGCGGGGCGGCACAGAATAGGAGATTTGTATGAAACCTTCGGCCGATGAAATCCAGATTATCGACGAGTACGAGCCGTTTCTTGACCTCTACGGTGACATGCCCGGGATGCGCACGGTGGTTGGCGTCCGCTTCCGTGGGAAAATATATAACGTTGCGTACGTTCATTCCGCCATAGATGGTTACGACGAGGAGACTGACAACGCGTGTTTCGCATTGGACGGCGCGGGCCTTACCGGCGCGCTCGTCGAGGCCATGGGGGAGGAATGGCCGCTGGGGCGGGAGGAGGCTGAGGCACTCATCAACAGCGCGTGCGCGCGGGTGGTCGAGACCGATGGGGGGGTCGTACTGGGATATTCGGCCTAGCGATACAGGGCCACGGACGGCCCCATTCTTGAGAGGTCGAGGCGAGTGATGGACATCAAAAAGGAAAAGCGGCGGCTGCAACACTTGGCCTGGGTGAAAAAATACTACCTAGTCCACCCCGAGATCCGTAAGGTTGGGATGACGTGGCCGGTCGCTCTTCTGGAAAGAATCGACAAGGCAGCGCTGACGGCCGGGATGAGCCGCCAGGCGTGGCTTAACGCAACCTGCGAGGCGGCCTTGGCCTCAACCAAAAAGAAGAAATAACCTCCCGCCGTATCAGGCGTTATCGCGACCGCCAGCGCAAGGCTGGGAAAAAGGAGATCGTGCTGTGGGTCACTCCTCGCGAGGAAGGCGCGATCCGAAAACTCCTGAAACAGCTGAGAAGCAAACTCATACCGTCACAGTGACGAATAAGGAGCCCTCCCATGCCCCGTCCACCCCTCTACCAATCCGGCCCCATGACCCCCGCCGAGCGTATGCGCGAAAAGCGCGCCCGCGACCGCGCGACGGTATGGAGCGGGGACGGCGACGAGAAAGAGCTTTCGGATTCGGGGCTCATAGAGCAACTGCGCCACGCCTTCGCCAAGGACCGCCAAGCCATCCGGGCCGGCCGGCGTAACCGCTCCACGGGCGCCATCACGCGGGCGCTGTTAAAGGAGATCGGGCGGCGGCTTGGCGAGAAACCCACGAAAAGCTGACGGGAGAGATGGCCTAGTGGGTAGATGCACGGGTAACGTGGTACGCTTCCCAGCCTATGAACGATGACGAAATTATTTCGCTTTATGAAGACACGCGGCTTTTGGTTAATCGAGCTGTGTACTCAGTTGGCCTGCAAGTGAAACGCCTGAAAGCCAGTGAGCCTGATCTCGCGCAGATCCTTGCGGATTTTCACTTCTTGGTGACGGCGCTCACTTCGATCCGGCAGCTGGCCGAAGGGTTAAAGGCGATTGATGACATGAAGTCGACCATGATCGAGGCGGTTCAATCATTTGACGCGGAGGTACCACAACTGCGGGCTATCCGCAACGTGCTGGAGCACAAGGCCGATTATATGCGCGGGAAGGGACGCAATAAAAGTGTGTGCTATGGAGGGATGTTTACCATCATCCTCGACCCAGACCAAATCATATTTGCAGACTGTCATCTGCGGCCTGACGCCGCGCTAATGGCAAGTGAAGCGATACTCGAAGTGATTAGAGAGAAGCCACCGGCAGCTTATGCTCGGGCGGTGGAAACTCACGGGCGCGAATGCACGAAGTGCCGGGACGAGGTATAACAGCGCCGCCTACAACGCCAAGCCCGCTGGGCGGGGGGCAGCTATCCCAACATCCCCACCAGATCCTCGGCCCTCAGATGAGTGTACCGCTTCAGCATCTGCAAGGTCTTGTGGCCGGTGATAGCTGCCACCTGCATGGGGTTCAACCCCTTCTCAAAAAGCCGCAAGGTCGCCTCGTGGCGCCCAGGTCATGGAAGGTCAGGCCAACGACACCAACTGCCTTGCAGACCCCTCAGAAGCCTGAGAGATCAAGTTGGTGAGGACGATCCGCGCCGATCGCGCTAAGAACGCGCCACCTACCCTGCCAGGTCTACTGCGGGCGCGATAATTCCGTGAACCTTAGCTTCGAGGGCGGACTCGCTGGAGTCAATTAGGGATCGGTACCGCGTGTTCTGAAAGCCCCATATGGTCGAATGTAGATCCTCGCGATGCCCTACCAAAAATGGCAGCGTCACCACGACCCGTAAATTGGCTTGGCGCTCTAGATAGCGATCAATCGTGTTACACCTGTCGCACCGATCGCCAGGATTCCAAGACGCGAGCAACTCCAATGCTTTCTCCCCATAAATATTGCACACCGTGCTCGTCATTTTGTTAATGGTGACAAACTGGATTCCCCGAAATATTTCAGTCTTTAGTATCTGCACATCTTCATGTAAGTGGGCTATGATGCCAACAAAGATATCCCACTGACCCGCATGCCGATCCAGGTAGGCGTTTACAGTTTCCATCTTCTCGGGGAAGTCCGGGGGCAGGAGCGCGTCATCTTCCATGACCGTGAGGCGGCTCATCCCTTGCCGGATTGCAAATTGGGCCAGGACGCTATAGCTGAGCCCGCAGCCGACCCAGCCGGGGCGCATCCGGATACCGTCAAAGACAGCGTAGTTCTGAGGACTGTTGGCCTCGTATACGCGCCGCCGGGCAAACGTTTCAGGTAAAGACAATACGATGCGGTCACTCGCCGGACCCAGCGGGAGATTCAGGGCATAAGCATGGGTTGCGGGTAGAAAACCTTGCGCAATAAGGAAGCGATCAAACAGGAAAGCAAAGCGAGTACTGCTGCGCTGGACCGACTTCGCAAGCGCCGATTCCTTGGGGGGGGTTGCTAGCATACGCCGTACCGCCTTGATCATGGCTTGCTCGGAGCCCTGCGCAAAAAAGTGCACAACACCGTTCAGTTCAGGGTAGTCGTCTTGATCCTGCGCGGATTCTGATACCACGGGAGTACCGAGCGATAGACATTCTTGAATACGTGGCACTTCGAGAAGCGCGTTTTCATAATAATGAATGTTGATAACACAACGAGCTTTCCGTATTGCACTTATTATGTCGGCGCCAAAGACCTCACTACATATATGCACATCAAAGTGCTTGCGTAAGGCATTAAGCAGCGCAAGGCGGCGAGGCGAGCTATTCGCGTCACCATAAAAGAGAATGTCATAGCATTTCTCGGGTTGGGCTTCAGTACCGACGTAAGCCTGATCTGCGCCTACAGGAAGATAATTGATGTGCGGATAAGCCAAGCCTCTCGCCGCCAGGTATTCCATATTGCCCATAGCATATTCCAGGACGGCCCGGGAATGGTTCAGTATCTTGAGGTAACGTTTCGTAAACCAACGTGAGGAGACCGATTGCTCCAGTTGATACACGACCCGCTTTTCTCCGGGCGGCAATCGCTTAAACATTTGGGGGCAGAGGACCACATACATGTCATGGCGAAATCGGTGCGGCGCCTCCGCCATGACGTCCGCCACCCACCCATGCGCGCGCAAGCGTCGGGCTATCAAATCCGCGAGAAACAAGGTGTGGGGGGTCGCGATAACGCCCCACCGACGCGGCGGCGCGGCGAGGGCGGCGGACACAGCGCCGTCATCTCGCATAGCCGAGAGACGTTGACGCAGGCCAGAGAAATCACCCCGCAAGATATAACCCGCCGCGTTACGGGCGCGTGCAATCAGCCGCTTAATCCTAGTCATTTGGCGCACGCACGCAGAGACAGCGTATCGAACCCTGGACCGATCGCCCCGAATTTCTCCATGTTTCCCCCGCCCCGAAGGTCTTATTGACTTGCTAGTTGTGTTCGGAGTGTACTCGAAGGGGCTGCGGGCGACAAATCAGGGCGCGCGCCGATTTCTCAGAGGCTCGGTCGTTAAGACAAAAGCCCAACCCAGGGCGCGGCGATGGTCACACCGGACCTTCTCGGCGGGTATGGCACTGCGTACAGACGACAAGTATCCAGCGCTGGGTCAAATCGGGGGGTATATTGCCGGCCCGCCCGCGGTCGCAACCCAAGGTCGCGGCGCACAACGTGCCCGCCGCATCGCGGGCAGGTATCGAGACCGGCGGGGTGGGCGAGCTGGCGAAATTCGTGATCCGTAAAAAACATCAACTTACCCCAACATTCCCACTAGATCCTCGGCCCGCAGGTGCGTATACCGCTTGAGCATCTGTAGGGTCTTGTGCCCCGTGATGGTCGCGACCTGCATGGGATTCAATCCCTTCTCAAAGAGCCTGGAGGTCGCCTCATGGCGCAGGTCATGGAAGGTCAGGCCCTCGATGCCGGCCGCTT
>JAJYPQ010000342.1 GCA_021795255.1 Pseudomonadota bacterium | reverse complement strand
AACTCGGTGGTATTATGGGAAGGTTTTTTGTAAGTCCTTGATTTAATGGCTCCCCGGGAAGGACTTGAACCTCCGACCCGGTGATTAACAGTCACTAAAAAATGCACTCCTTTACATGCTGACGCACCTAAACCCCTGATTCCATACCGAGACTTTATGTATCTAAGCGCATCCAGTAGCACCTGAATGCGATTGGATTACGGCAAAATTACAGCACGCATGATTAATCATGTTAGCTTAAGACGGCGACTGAGCGTCGGCGCCGACATTCCGACGGCAGCGGCTGCAGCACGCAAACTCTTGCCCGCTCGCATCATCTTTTTTGCTTGCTGCACGGCGCGTAAATCCTCGTTACGTGGTCGCCCCCCTAAGATGCCACCTTCTTTGCCGCCTGCGATGCGGGAGGTACGGGTCGAGGCATCAAACCGCGCCTCAATCTCCGCCCAGGCGGCTGCGCGGCACAACATTTCTATGCGCCAATCAATCGACGGTGGGGCGGCTTTTCGCCACATCTTTTCGGTCTTGAGCCCAAGTTTCCGTGGTTGCCCCGCATTAGCAGCGGTAAGTTTCCAGTCCCGAGCCAAGCGCAACTCCAATTCAATATCCTCACGGGCTTCCAGTAAACGATCGTACCGCGGGGGTGGCGGCGGGCGCCCTGGCCGTCGGGCATACGGCGCATAGTTAGCTGCCCATCGCCCCATCCGTCTCAGTCTCTGATGGGCCTTACCCCCTGGCATATGGTGGTCGCACAAAAGCACATAGGCCCATCCTGGCCCGCGTCGGCCAGCACTGAATACGCGCGGACGTAGTGTAGCGACCGCGGCGCGCTCGCAGTAAAAACAAGGGATATCGAGATTTAGCTTTTTCGACGGGGACCTTGGAATATGAAAAAGCAGCTTTACAACTAGGTTATTTATGACTAGCGCGCGAGTGTTGGCATCCGTATTGCGCAGCATTAGCGCAAGGGGGCCATCCTGTCCGTCTAGCGCTCTCCAGCTTGAGTTGGATGACGCGGCGATGTGATGCACGCGATCCATCAATCCATCCGGGACAGTGTTCGGTGGAAGCAAAGACAGAATCCGTACCATTCGGGTCGCCACAATATTTGCGGATAGCGTACGGTATTCTCCATCCTTCCTGGGGCGCGGCCGGTGAAAGAGGGATCGGCATAGGCGCTCTGCGGCATTCAAACTCATGGTCGCTCACCCATTTACTAAAAGTGTTTCATAACCCTTATAGCACGAATCTCCGTATGCGGCCATACCACCGTGACCCTACCATTCATGGCATATGCACAACGGAGCAGGGCAATGACAAACCTATACAGCATTGTAGATTTACTCAGCGCTTATCAATGCGGGCGCCGCAAAATGGAGCAAATGATCGCGACCGGTGAAGTCCCGGCACCGATCCGCATCGGCCGCCTGCGGCGGTGGCATCCGCTGGTAATAGAACAGCATCTCGCGCGACTTGCGGGCATCGCTATTCCAGGCCAAGGCACGGACCTTCCGCCTATTACAAAGCGCGCGACAGGGCGGCCAAGAAATAATGAGCCGAACGGATCATGAACGTGAATATTTTATAGTACATGGGAGGAACAGTGATTAAAACCAGACCGACTTCTGTATTACCTCAGACCACCCCCTGGGTGGGAATGAGCTCTTCTCAAGTCCTTGACTTTGTTGAAGGTATGGGTAGCTTGGAGACCGCCGCGGACTACATTCTGGCGCGGGGTAACGCCATACGCTATGCGAAAAACCGGGACTTCCGGGAGACAGCGCTTCAAGGCCGCGGAATTGACGAGGACCGGGATGACCTGAGTTCAGGGTTCAGTATTTTAGCAAAGAGGCGCCGGGGAGGCGCTGCGCGGCGCGCAACGATTGATGAGTGGAACGCGATTTTGGCCCTATACCCTAAGGACGGCCGCCACCGCGACGTTTTGACATTGAGTGCAAAACACGGTTTTGGGGAGGTTGACAAGATTGCAAAGGTGGTCGGCCGCACGGAGCGCCGCGTGCGCCAGATCCAGGATTGGCTGTGGGCTTGGGCGACAAAAAATCTGGACCCCGCTGTTATCGTCGCGCGGCTAGATGATCCGATCACGACCGAGGCTGTTGCCCGCCGGCCGCCTTCTAAGGCAGGGCGTAAAGCCAAGGGACGAGTAACCGCGCAAGCCGCCCAGGATCGGCGTCCCCAGGTCGAAGTTTTTGGCGATGGCGTGGCTTGGACGCCACGCAAGCCCCGTGACGTGCAGAGACCGCGTTGTCCGTGCCCTGCCCGGACCATCGGGGGGCAAGTGGCGGTCTTCCTGGAGGCTGCATGATCTTTCCCAGGTTGGATTTGCGTGAGGCGGCGACCGTACGGCCACCGCCCGAAGACTTTGTGTTTGCGGACTTTCCCTTTGACGTAGGGCTCTATGGAATGTTGATCGGGCCAGACGGGGCGCGCAAATCGTGGGTGGCCCTACACATTGCCATCGGGGTCGCGGCGGGCCTCCCAATTGCGGGAGGACTATGGCCCGCCCCGCAGCATTCAGGACGAGTCGTTTATTACGCGGGCGAAGATCCACGAAGGCAACTCAGAAACAGATATTGGGCGATTGCTCATCAACAAGGGTATGAAAACATCTCGGATTTGGATGACAGACTGGATGTAGTCCCAGTACTCGATATGCCTGAGGGGATCGCCTTATTGAACCAGACCCGAGATGGGATAGAAAGAACGTCGTGGGTAGAGAAGATTATTGAACACAGCCGTGGTGCCCGGCTGGTGATCCTTGATCCTCTAGCAGATTTGATGGGTGGAGTGGAAGAAAACAGCAGCCAGGTGGGGATGGAGGAAAAGCAAACCTTAAGGTTGATTAGTCGGGAGGTGGGTTGTCCTATTTTAATAGCGCATCACCAATCAAAATTTGCCATGCAGAATGGTGCCGCAGACAACCAGTCGGCACGTGGCAGCAGTGTCGTCCCCGCAGGGGCACGTTGGTCGATGATCTGTCAACCGATCCGGACCGTGGAGGAGTTGCTGACGGTGGCGGGAGAAGGAAAATTTGGGACTATAGACATAGCAGAGCGCGAAAGGCGGCGGTGGACGCGGGTAGTAAATCCAAAAAACTCATACGGAGAGACAGATAACAACAAGTTCATATATCACTATCAGAATTCCACCGATACCAACGGCGACGAGATTCCGGGGGCGCCACTGGTAAGGGATATTCACTCATGCTACGGACAAAAACAAAAACCGCAACACGTACGCAGGGGCTTGGCGAATGTCGTTGGCTCGGGGGCAGACGAGTTCGACCAGGGCAAAGCGGAGGCGGAGCGAAAGGCGTTGGCAGCAGCGCTTGGAGTTACTCCATGAAAAAGAGCGTGACGTTAGTTGCGGCGCCGGCAATCCTATCCAGAATTCCCTTTTCTCAACCGACAACACACCCTGTTGATATCAGTGATATCGATCGCGTTTGTTGGTTGACTCCCTGGGGTGCGGCCAGTATCAATGGCCGGATAGGGGAGAGGCACAGGGACCTACTCGATTGCCTAGAGAAAGTATCGAAGGAAAAATGGCTCGACTCAGTAAACCGACTGTGCCTCACAATTGACCCCTATACTTTGGCGCAGGCCACAGAAATGGAGACTCACCAAGTACGCCATCTACTCCATGATCTCGCTAATGTCTGCGTGGCTCTATACATAAAAAACGGGGATCGGCATGTTGTCGGCGCCATCCTAGAGCTTGAAGATAAACCAGAAGATGAAATTGAGAATCGGTGGGCTGGCCGCGTTAAAGACGCTCAAAACAGTCGGCGGCTTTGGACGGTGACATTTTCTACACACTGGACGGCCTTGCTGGCGTGGTCCAAAACACATGGATGGCACGAGTATGACCTTTCAAAATTGCTAGGTATGAGCGGTCCCGGACGGGCGCTCGCGCGCTGGGCGTTGGGGCATGCTAACGTGAACCAGTCACTCGATAGTATCATCATGTATTTGCATCCCAGCAGACGACCAGACAAACTCAAGGCGGCGATCCGCCGGGATGCTGACCTACTGGAAGCGGCTGGAGTGCAAGTGTCGGAAGACCACGTGACGAAGCCAATGGCCAGAAATGCTCCCGGCTCGGCCAGAAATGCTCCCGGCTCGGCCAGAAATGCTCCCGGCTCGGCCAGAAATGCTCCCGGCTAGTCAGAACCTTCCGATTCTCTCAGAGAATCAGGGCCGGGGCCTTGGGCCTGACGGCCCCGGCCCCTTCCCTAACCCCCGTGGTGGACGCTTGCGCGTCCGGTAGCTCCATACAGAACCTCAGCCCTTCTCCTTTCCACGATAAACCTGCCGAATCTTGCCACAGTCTGCCGACAGCCAACGCCCTACCATCTGGCACCCTGAAGACCATTTTTATAGTTAGGTGGCTTAGAAAGTGGGACGCGGGCGTATCAAAAATTGAGCCACCAGGAGTGCGCAGAATTTCCGCGGTAGCTGATACAGGCAACGCCCATGGTGGCCATGCCAGAGGATGAAGCGAGGGACGACAAACAATACCAGGAGACGGTCGAACGCGCATGCCCGCGAATTCCTGGACCGCAAGGCACGCGTATCACATCCGAAGGGAACTGATGTACGTAGAGGTTAGCCAGCCAGTGCCAACACCAAACCATTTCCATGTAAACGCCGACGCTCGGCCGCGGCGAGCCGAGCAAAGCCAGCCGGTCGGCTGGAGCGCGTTACTAGAGCGCATTTGTGCTAGATCGCGACCAACTCGGCGATTTTGCTGGCAATCACTGCCATTGAGTCTTCTGCAGAGTTCAGGCCGGTTCGTGAGGCGAGTAAGGGGCTGACATTGCGGAGAGCTTCATATGTCGTGTTGTGCACGATGGGAACAAGCCGGTTGCCCGCCAGAAGGGCCGAGAGCTCCTTATCGGCGATGCTCTCTTTGGGGAGGCGGGCAAGCAGCGCGGGCGTCACCAGAACGAGACCTATGCGCGAGGCCGCCAACCCCTTGTCGATGGCGCGCATCAACGGCACGCCCA
>JAJYPQ010000341.1 GCA_021795255.1 Pseudomonadota bacterium | reverse complement strand
GACCTTGCGCAGCCTCTTCCGGCAGGCGGGGTGGGATTGGAGGACACGATGAGATACCCCGTGGTATTGCATACAGATGACGGGATCCGTTACGGCGTGACCGTGCCGGATCTGCCGGGTTGTTTCTCTGCAGGAGACACCCTCGAAGAGGCCTTGGTATCCGCCGAGGAGGCGATCGAGTTGCATCTCGAAGGTCTTGTCGAGGAAGGCCATGAGCCGCCGGCACCAGGCGCGGTGGCCACCTACCAGGCGTTGCCCGAGTACACGGGCGGTGTGTGGGCTTTGGTGGACGTGGATGTCTCGCGCTTCGAGGGCAAGGCCGAGAAAATCAACATCACGATTCCCGCACGGCTTCTGCATAAGATCGACGCGGCGGCACGCACGCGGCACTTGAGCCGTTCTGCTTTCCTGGCCATGGCTGCGCGGCGGGAGATCACGGACGACGGAGGCAACGCGGCGTGACTGCTATGCAAAAGGGCCTCAGCCCCGTCGCCCGCGCCATGATTGCGGGCGCCGTGACTGCCATCACACCGCCGGCCTCGAGGGGCGCGGTAAACGGTTTTGGACCGTGACGCTCGATACCCACGAGGGTGCACTCGCTGTGCTGGTCCCCACTGATCACAAGATCTATGCGCGCGTGGCAAGCCGGGTGCGGGCCGGCCACTTCTGGGTGGTCGAGGCTGACCTGACAGCCTTTTATGGTCACGTTGAGATCCATGCACGCCACGTTCTGTCGGACAAGGATACCTTCCAGCCGCGCGTCACCGATCCCGGGGAGGCGGCAGAAAGTCCGAGCGAGGATTCGGCGGCTGGGCAGCTTCCTCTGGCCCTCTAAATGACTCGCAAAATATGAAGATCGACCTGATACTACTCAGGCTGACGGCTAACGGGCACCGACTTAAGTAGCCGCGGCCACTGGAGGAAATGGTGTGAGTAAGTCAAATGCCAATAAAAAAATTCTCGGGCACTTAGTGCGGAATGCTCTCGATTTCTTAGGGCGGTCCATATCGGAACTCAAGGAGCAGCCAAAATACTCCGTTATTCATTTTTATGCCGCTATTGAGTTGTTTTTAAAGGCGCGTTTGGTCGCCGAGCATTGGTCTCTATCTGTTTCTTCAAAGAATGAGGCGGATTGGAAAGAATTTATATCAGGACAGTTCGTTTCAGTCACACTGGAAGAAGCAGCAAAAAGACTCGACAAGGTAGTCCAGAGCGGATTGTCGGAGAACCAACTGAAAGCATTTCGGGAGGTGGCAAAGCACAGAAATAGGATGGTGCATTTTTACCATGAGGCAGCAACCCCTGAAAACGGGACACTGCATATTCAAGCGATCGTAAAAGAACAATTAAGGGCCTGGTATCTTTTACACGATCTGCTATCGGGTAAATGGGCTAACGTCTTCGAAGCTTGGGGAACGGAGATCGCAGAGATCGATGTGGATCTTAGAAGGAATCATGAGTTCCTTGCAGTTGTCTTTGAGATGATTAAGTCAGACATAGAGACAGAGAAAGAGGCAGGATTGGAATTCAGGGTCTGTCCTTCGTGTGCCTTTGAATCGGACAAACACGTACCCAAGAAGAATGAGCTGTACGAGTCTCAGTGTCTCGTATGTGGACTTACAGAAACGTGCATCCGAGTAAAGTGTAGCCAATGTGTTGGAAACGTATTGTTTCGGGGAGAGCCTAATGCGGAATGTGATAACTGCTCGCATAAGCACGATGGCGATCTTCTTCGTAAAGTTCTTGTGGATGCGGGCGAAGCATATCAGGCGATAAAGGATGGGGGATACTACCCATTTCCGTTGAATTGCGGTGACTGTTTTAGCCATCAGACTGTGGTACAAGTCTCCGACGAACAGTTTCTATGCACAGAATGCTTCGCTATCTCTGAGGACTATGGCACGTGCGAATGGTGCAATGAGGACTCTACAGGGCTTTCTGGTGAAACTTATTGGAGCGGATGCGAATTCTGTGATGGCCGGGCGGGCTGGGATAAGGACTAAAGTGCACAAAACCGGGCCCTCGTGCGCGTGATTGCGGAGATGAATCCCGAGTCGGCAAGGTACTGGCAGCCTGACGGGATGAAAACCGAGTAATCCCTTGCGCACCTTAAAGACGATGAGCCGCTACGGGATTGTGAGCCTGCAGCGCGAGAATCGTTATGTGCGGTCCATTGCCAAGGCGGTAGGATTCAGGATTATCGCCGCGTGAAGAAGCGGGGGCGGTTCCCCGTCTCGGTGGCGACACCAAGGCGGTGCAAGGCCGCCGGTTATGCGGCGCCTGGCCAGCGTCCCTTGGCGCTATAACGAATCGTGAAACATACAGGGCGAGTGAATGAGGGATAACTATTACGACACGGCACAAATCTGTTTGAACGGGCACGTCATCAATACGTACGCATCATCGTTTCCAGAATCCAATGAGAAGCATTGCGGTGAGTGCGGCGCGCTAACTATTACCGGGTGCGTTGACTGCAAGGCACCCATTCGCGGGTACTACCATGTGGTAGGAGTGTTCGCCGCGGACCACTACCACAAACCGAGCTACTGTTATAATTGCGGTAAGCCGTATCCTTGGACCAAGGCAAGTCTTGATGCCGCACAAGAACTCGCCGATGAATTAGAACACCTGAATGCAGAGGAACGGCAACAACTCAAGGATAGCCTCCCCGATTTACTGAAGGACACACCTAGGACGGCTGTGGCGGAGACGCGCTTCAAGAAACTCATGAAAAAGGCAGGCGCAGAAGCATTCAATGCTATGAGGTCAATCCTTATTGATATTGTCAGTGAAGCGGTCAGAAAATCAGTATTCGGTTCATGAAATCCAGATGATCATCAGAAGGATTGGCTCAAGACCCGCTCCCCCGGCCTGAGCCGGGGGTTTCAGGATGGACCCTGGTGAAATCAGCCCCGCCAGGCGGCGAGCAGCCGCTTCCACCGCGGCGGCTTGGGCAGCACCAACTCCTGCCCGTCGGGCACGAGATCGAAGCGATAAACACGCTCGACCGGCCCCTCCCACCGCACCAGCCGCTCGCGCAGCTCATCCACATCGTCATGTAATTGCGCCATTGTCTTTTCCATGGCAGCTAAACTGCGCATCAAAATCTCTTTTTCGATGTCTTCCATAGTCGTCATCCTCACAACAATTGCAGGCCAAAAAACGTCGGAAACCCCTTGACAAGCAGTATGCCGAGTCCCACGCACAAGATTGCGAGCGCGGCGCCGGCCACAGCGAACATCGCCGACGACTTGTTCGTCTGCGCGCGCACTGTCCGGGCCAGTTCCCATTTCCATTCCTCAATGATGTCGGGGCCTTGCGCCGCGGCGGCCTTCGCCAGCCGGCCCGCAGCTTCCTTGCTCGCGGTGGTGAGCGCCTTACCCAACACCGCCGCGCTTTCCAGCGTCTCCTTCTTGATGACCTCCGCCGCGTCCTTGCCCGCGGCGCTAGTCTGTTTGTAGATCATGTCCTGGATCATGGCGATGGCGGCGCGGACCTCCTCCAGTGAGGCGCGGGCCAGCCCCGCGCTTTCTGTAGCCGACCACGCGAGCGCGACCATTCCCCACTGCGGATCCGAGGGGTCCGTAATGTTTTGATCGAGCGCCATTTTGAGGATGCCTTCCCTGGCGGCCTCCGGCACCGAGGCGAGCACCTGGTCGCGTAGGCTACTCATGATCCACACCTAGGGCTGCGACCTTGTGAGCCGCCGTGAGCCAGCGGAAAAGAAGGCCGCGGTCAGCAATCTTGAGCGGGCTTGCAGATTCGAGAAGGGTCGAATAATAACCGGGCGTCGCCCGCACAAACTCTTCCAACACGGCGGGCTTGAGCAATGGCATTACCCCCTCTTTTCCCCCAGCCTCAAGGTACCGGGTGCGTTCCGAGGCGCGGTACCAGTGATACCCCGCGGGATCACCAAACATGAGGGGTACAACTACCACCTGCTTTTCGATCGGCACGACACTCATGAGACCTTCTCGCATGCTTGTCAGCAAATTGGAGGTATGAATGTCGAGGTTTCCTACGCTGTAGTAGACAACCAGCTCATGCCCCAGCATCTCCACGGTGCCGGCAAGCAGGTCGGCGAACTTATCCAGTGTGGCAGTCGCCTGGCCCGGCAGGTTGATGACTACATCCTTCCCGTCGCCATGGTCTTGTAGCCACCCGCCAAGATTTGAGAAAGCGTCTTCCATGGCGTCCGGGCGGTTGAGATTGATAAACCCGACATCCAGGAGGCCATTGAAACGGAGGCCCACATCCGCCCCCGACTTGTCGCCCTCGACCAGGGCGATGTCGCGGCCGCGGCGATGCAATAGGTCGATCAGGACCATCGCCAGTCTCGATTTCCCAAGCCCTCCCTTTTCCCCGTGGCTGATAAAAATCTTGCTCATAAATCACCTCTCGTACTGTTTGTCATCGTCAAAAATGGGGTTGTGTGGCTTTGGCTTTCCAAACCCCACCGCCTCGGCGGCCTGTGGCGGCTTGGGCGCCGCTGTAGGTGGCGCGGCCGCGGTGGTGCCACTTGGCGCCCCGCCGGAATCTGGCGGATCTGGGAGCGGCAGTTGCGCGACCTCGTAGCGCCGAGCGCGCTTGCAGGCGGCCGCCATCGCCCGTGGGGAGACCCCAAAGAGCCGCCCTAGGTCTCCCCACGTCAAACCCGCTTTGCGAGCCGCAGTGACGGCTTCCTGATAGGGCGCAACCCGCGCTGCCAATCGCGCCGCTCTGTTTTGTATCGTCATAGTCGTATGTCCCCTGTCTGTTGCTCCTTTGTTTCGCGTTTATTTCGCCTTGGTAACGCCGCTGCGTTTCCGTGCCGTTTCAGTATCTCGAATGTCGCTTCCGTGTGAAGACACCGTTGCCTTTTGGTTGCCATTCGACACTTGGGGAACGGTTCGGAAACCACTGAGTGACACGGTGACAACAATGGGACGACGCCCACCGAAGGTGGGCTAGACCACACATACGCACCTAAAGGTGGTATGCGTACCTCGCGTCTTCACACGCCGGCCCTTCCTGCTGAAATGCCTTCATCAACTCAGTGGAGGGG
>JAJYPQ010000340.1 GCA_021795255.1 Pseudomonadota bacterium | reverse complement strand
AATACTGTCGGGTTGGTATCACCTTCGCTGCGCGCCATGGAGAGCGAAGCGGAGGCGCGTAGTCCGCGGGAGGCGATAGTATCGGGCCCTGAGCCGTAGTCGAGGTTCAGTGGCGCGTATCGTTCCTATGTGAAACGCGAAACAGTCAGGAGCCGCGTGCGGATAGACGACGACAGCGCGAGACGGTGCGGGCCTGTGCTGGTATCCATGACAGCGCCGCTACGAAGACCGGGCGATAAAGGCAGGGGTTCGGGGTAACACACGGCGTCAGGGCTCGCGTCAGGAGGGGCCGGTATCGGTTCGCGAATGGAAGCCTGAATGTACGGCCTAGCCTTTTGAAAGACAGCGGGCCGCAAGGCGGCGGCTTAGGTGAGAAGGGTATTTAGGGCCTGCATCAAGCTATCGGCGGAAAGGTCGTCAAGGCAGTCAGCCCGTCCACTATTGCCACAGCCGTTTTGGTCGCAAGGGCGGCACGCACGAGGACTTGTGACGAGACGTTGGGCGGTTTGCCAAGGGCCGAACCGACCCTCGTCACCCGGACCAAAGCAGGCGACGACAGGGGTCCCCATGGCGGCGGCGATATGCATGGTGCCGGAATCGGTGCCGACAAAAACCTCGGCCGCGGCGGCGAGGGCTGTGAGCTCGGTTATAGTGAGATCCGTGCTTAGTTTATGGACAAGATCCCCTTGATTGTAGAAGAGAGAGCCTATGAAGGACCGTTCGCGATCAGTCGGTCCTGCGGTTAAGACGACGCATCGGCCATCGTTTACACATCGAGCGATGAATTGTGAGCAAAGGTCAAAACTCAAGGTCCGTCCGGTATTGCCGGCGGTGGGCGCAAATAACACAAACCGCTTATGGGGAATTTTAAGGTGGGCAAGGAGTGCTGCCACGCGCGGCCCGGCCGCGGGGTCCGGAATGAGGCTTGTGCCACGGCTTCCCAGGGGTGGCGGCAGGCCGACGCGTCTTAAAAGGTCAAGATGAACTTCGGCGACATGGCGTGGCGGTTGGTCCGGCTGCGGTTCACCGAGACTGTGCGAAAAGGCCCTCCGCCAAAGAAAGCGTTTCAGGGGCGATCCATGAACGCCGGCCGCAGCGCCTACCGCATAGGGAATCCGCAATAGCCAGATCAGAACTGGCCCCCAGGACCCGTCGGTACTGTGTGGGGATTGGATCAGAAGATCGTAACGATTCCGACGGAGCGCCCGGATAAGCGCGGCACGCGGCCTCAGGGTCCGAAGAACACCTTGCTTGCGCCAGTCCTTCTCAATCGGATGCACAACGGCGACGGCTGGGTTGTGGGCAAAGATATCGGACAAGGAGCGTTGTACCAAGACGTCGATTGTGCAGTGCGGCGCGATATTTCTCAACGCCGTCAGAAGGACCGTCGACACCACGGCATCACCGAGAAGTTGGGGCGCGATGATCAGGACCCGACGGATCTTGTTGGCGGATACTGCATCGGAGATATCTCTGGTACCCAACTTCCGTTGAACGGTTGAGCCTGGCGGGCGCGAAAGCGTTTTGTCCATGGGTCTCTCATTAAGGCCGGAGCCTATCCAGGTGCTGCTTAGGCGATCTTGCAAAACCCTGATCGTACATGTGCCGAGTGCGGGCGTCGACGGCCGGAGCTCGCTGTGGCCTATTGGCTCGCTTGCACGACGAGAGTAAACCGATCATCGGTAGCGAGAGTATGAGGGTGAGGGTGAGGAATGGAACGTTCGGCCAGGATAGAGGCGCGATTCCAGCAATCAAGAAACAA
This sequence comes from Pseudomonadota bacterium, assembly GCA_021795255.1. The sequence continues at coordinate 3,289 of JAJYPQ010000340.1, read as the reverse complement.
CTCATCTTCGCTGCACGGACTATAAACCGGGATCCGGCAATCCCGCCAGTTGAGATCAATGTCGTAGCGTCCGATCAAGGTTTCGCTGATTGCGCGGCACCCAAGCTCGGTCGATAAGGCCTCCATAGAAATGACGATGTCGGCGTGACGTTGAGACAACGCAGTGCCCAAGGCAAACACGGCTGCAAACGCTCGCGTTGTGAGTGACAAGTCACGGCGCACGATCTGTTCGGCCTGCCGACGGGCGACTCCGCTATCGCTGATCCGTGGCAGGCTTCCGAGGCCTAAGGCGGCGAAATAGCGAGCAATCCAGGGGTCGCGACGAGCTACGAACAAAATGAGCAAAGGACGAGCGAGAAAGTACAAGTCGTCGTAGGCCTTTTTGCGATCAAGTGCAGAGCGCCACATGCCGAGCGCATCGCGCGTGAGCGCAATATGAACCCCGGGCATGTATCGGGAGAACCAGGGCATTCTCCCGATCGATCGACAGAAGCCGAATACGGGTCGCAATCTGCGCGTCTTGGCATAGTGAGACAGCGCATTAAGATAAGCCTGTTGATCGGGTAGCGGCTCGTTATGGAGGAAATAATTGAGATAGGGGAAGGTCCACTGAAAATTCTTCACGCCTCCACAAGCCTCCAAAAGGTTGCTGTACTCCTTATAATACGGAGCGTCTAGGACCGGGTGTCGGCAAGGCCACGATGTGGATGTCGCGGTCTCTATAGCGGACGCTGTCAGGGTCTCTAAAGATTCGTGAAATGGCTCGTAGTAAGCGAGGTAGCGAGGGGATGAGCGAAACTTATTCCAAAAGTAAGTGGATCCGGCGCGCCACGCGCTGTGCACGAAGATAGGGCCTTCGGTTGCCCAATCGCTAGACTGGCTTTGTCGGCTTGGGCCGCTGCTTGTTGCCGCCTGTTGATTCGCGAGATTCTCGATTTCGCGAATCAAGGTCAGATGGCGGCGGCTCAGCACACGCAACTTGTGTTTCATGCGATGCGACGCGAAATGGAGGCTCGCAAGGCGCGCAGCTATGGCAGTCCATCGCACGGTGCGCCGGATGTTGAGCTTTTTAGCCGCCAAAGCGAAGGTCCGCAGGCGAGCTGACCTGTATTGTGTGCGCTCGAAAGGCGGAGGATTGAACTGGCATCGTCACCATGTTCATAATCTACCGTAAGCTTTGGGTAGGGATTGTAACGGTTTGTGAACGCAAGGGGTGAGAAGCCCGTTACGGTCATGGCTTTCTCTGATGGCCAGGAACGTTTAGACTATGCCCCTGCGTGCCAGGCGGGCGCGTTTAAAAATGAAGAGCAGCTTTGTTTAAAATAAGAGCGACTTTCAAGGAGACGATGGTATGAAGAATTCTGTGACAAGGCTTGTCCTCCTCGCTTTGTGTGCTTGGCCGGTCGCCAGCATGGCGCGAGTATGGGTCGGTGCCGACGTGGGTCTTACGGGCGGCGCTCTTTCGGGAACATCGCCAGTCGGGGTCTACGGCGGGATGTCGACTCGTTCCTTCCCGGTCGGGATCGAACTCGGCTACCAAGCACTGAGCGCTAATCCTGGCAAGATGGGTATTTTCAGTGTGACTGGCCTGTACCGCGCCCCCATCCGGCAGCTCCGCGGCGTGCATTTTCTAGTCCGTGCCGGGGTCGCCCACATCTACAGCAGCAACGGTGCCTTTGTACGCAATAGCACGAGACCTATTATTGGAGCGGGGGTCAGCTACCGTGTTTTGCGCCAGCTGAGTGTGCGCGCCGAATACGATCTGATCCTGAACCCTCGGACCGCCAACGGTCCGAGTCAGAACGGCGACGAGTTGATGGTAGGCGCTACCTATCACTTTGCTGTGCGCTGAGCCTAAGCTGTGGAGGGCGGGGTGATCCCGCCCTCTTTATTCCCTCCCGCTCTTACGCGCTATCATTAAGGTATCGCTCCCCGAAACACCGGTCCCGCGCTACTTAACCGCTGGATTTGTCTGGTCGGCATTGTCTTGCTGACACAGGGAATCAAGCGCTGCACGATGTGTGGAGGGCTCCCAGGAGCATGCCCATGAACCGTGTTAGCTCGACAAGAAGCTTACCCGCTTTAGCGGGTTGAGAGCGTCACGCAGAGGTCCTTCAGATGAGATATTTGATCCCCACGGCGACCAGCAGGGCAAGCGTCGCGTGAAGAAAGGTCTTTTGGTTGATACGCATGTGCAGATTGTTACCGAGATAGAGTCCAAGGGCGGCCGCCGGGGCTAATGCGACAAAGGCCAGGGCTAGGGTCCCGTTCAGGAGCCCAAGGCCAATATAGAGACCACCGCGCAAGACATTATCGGCGAGCGCGATCGCCTGAAAGGTCGCACGAAATTGGCGCTTTTCCAGGTGTCGCATCTGCAGGTAAGCGACCAGGGGCGGCCCCCCGCCCCCATACAGGCTTCCTATGAGGCCGCCAAACACGCCAAGGGGGAGGGCCCAAGGGCGTGAGATCCGGGGCATGCGCTCGGGCTTGGCAATAAGCGCGTACACCACGTAGGCCAGGATAAAGATACCCAAAAACCGCGTGAGGTTTTGGGCATTAGTATGTGCTAATACCAAGGCCCCCACCGCCAGCCCGACGATGCTTCCGGGAATAAGCCAGGATAGCTCACGCCATTGCATCTCGTGAAAGTCGTAGGCCCCAAGTAGAATCGATCCGAGAAGGTCGAGCAGCAGCACGACCGGGACGACCTCTTTGACTGGGAAACTGAGGGATAGGAGGGCCACCGAAATCAGCCCCGATCCAAAGCCTATGGTCGCGCGGACATAAAAGGCCCCAAAGACGACGATCGTGACGAACAGGAGAAGCGCCGGGCGGGCGATGAGATGGCCTAAGGTGAGGTGGTCAACCATGGGTCAGCGCAACGCGTGGACGCCGCGCTCGGCGCGAAGTAGAACTCATAAGTCTCCTTAAAGGGGTTTCTTTCTTTTAACGATTCTAAGTGCGCTCGCAAGCGCAGGCCCTGGGCGAGCAAAGGTGGTAGAGCCCGTCTTCCGACTTGGCGAACCATATCGGGTAAACCAGCAAGGATAGGATAATATTATGATGTTACGGCCCCCAGTTCAATCGCCCTGCGTTTCCAGGCCCGTCGGCCTTAAAATGGGCATAATCCTTGCACAGCATATGGCTCAGCTATACTAGGAGAGAGAGGAGAGTCATGACGTGATGTGGGGCATTCTGTCTTACGGGGTGGGGACCCTGCTCGGCTTTGTCGGGCTTGTGTTTCTGATCGCTCTTTTTGTTCGCGATCTCACCCAGCATGAACACACGG
>JAJYPQ010000339.1 GCA_021795255.1 Pseudomonadota bacterium | reverse complement strand
TCACCGCCCTGGTCGGTTTTCTGCGGGTTGAGACCACGACCATGCGGGTGCGCCTCGCCTGGCAGGCCTACCCCACGGTGGCGGAGGACTATCAGCCCATCCCGCCACGGTCGCTGCCGGTGCCGCCATCGGAATCAGAATCCTAATCTTTTTCCTGTCCGGATCGAGGCCCTTCGGGGCCTCTTTTTTTGCCCCTGAATTTCCTCCGCCACAGCTATATCCGAGCGGCCGGACTGTCCGGCCCGTTTGGAGGATTCCCCCATGAAGAAGACACGCACAACTCCAACCCCCCGCAGCCGCGCCTGGGCGCTAGCCTGCCGTCTACTGCCAGTGTGCCCCGGCGAGACCGAGAAGCACTTTTGGCATGACGGCGCGCGTGAAATTGTTTTTGGCCTGCTCCTGCATGTCCAGACAGCCCGGCCGCGCCTGACGAACAACAAGCCCCTGGCACAGGCGGCCGCCGCCCTTTTGGCACGCGACTACGACCAGATTGCGGCGGCCGCCGGCGCGAACCCGGAGGCGGCCGTGTTTTTTCGGAGTCTTCGGCCAGGTAGCCTGATCGCACAGACTTTCATGGGGGAGGTGGCAGTGGCGCTCAATCCCCGCCGCCTCGCGCGGCTGGAGGCTGGAGCATGACCATGAAATTGAAAGCGTTTTTCGTGGGTGTGGTAGACGCCTGGCGCGAGATGACCCTGCCACGCGGCCACAGGCGGCGCATCCGCGCGGCCCGCCGGGTGCTCGCCAAGATTGACGGCTGGGAGAGCCCGCGCATATTCGGCTATCTGCGCAAGATCGACCCGCTGGCGTTTGAGGAACTAACCCTGGAGGCCTTCGCTCGGACAGGGTGTCGCATCAAGCGCGGCCGCCGCTATTCCGGAGACGGCGGCATCGACGGTCACGTCTGGTACGCCGAGCGCTGGACCCCCATCCAGTGCAAACGCTACGCCTCCGCAATCAACCCCGCGCACGTGCGGGAGTTCGCGACCCTGGCCTTCCCTGGCCGGGGTTTTTTCGTCCACACCGGGCGCACCGGTCCCGCATCGCGGACGTGCGCGCAGGGCATCGACATTATCAGCGGACAAAAGCTGATCAACCTGATACGAGGAACGAACAATGAATAGTCGAAATAATCCCAATCTCTATGGTGACCGGACCGGTATAACAATGGCCGTTGCTGTCGTGGGGGTGGTCGTCGGTTGGGTTGCCAGCATCGAGGCCCTGCTGTGGTGGCATGACGGGCGCGTGTTTGGCTTTGGCGTGCTCTTCTCTATCATCATAGATTGGGGTCTCGTGCCGGTCCGTGAATTTCGCGGGTGGCAAGGGGGCATCCCCCTGGGGGTCGCCCTCCTCGTCGGGTTCGTGGTCGGGTGGGGCGCCTGGCGTTGGCTTACCATCCAACCTGAGCGGCATGTCCGGGGCTTTGTGTTGCACAGGGACCCTCGCGCGATCGCCGCCGCGCTCAAGTCCGGCAAGACCGAGGCGCCCGGGGTTTTGATTCACCCCGAGGTGCAGATCAGCCAAGCCCTTGAGACCCGTCACACGCTGCTTGTGGGCGGCAGCGGCGGGGGCAAGACGACGATTTTGTGGCCGATTATTCACCAAGCGCAGGCTCGCGGGGACAAGGTGCTGTTGTTCGACTCCAAGGGGGATTTTACGGAAAAGCTCGGCGGGGCCTTCACGCTCCTATCCCCCACAGATGCGCGGTCGGCGCGCTGGGTGCTCGGCAACGATATTTTAACCGCCATCGACGCGCACGCGCTTACAGAAACCCTTATCCCATCGGCCCCAGGAGGTGACAAAGAGCCGATGTGGACGAACGGAGCGAGGGCTTTGCTCTTGGGGGTCATCACCGATGTGCAGCGTCGGTACGGGAAGAAGTGGGGCTTCAGAACGCTTGCGCAAGCTGTGGCCGCCAGCCTCGCGGACTTCCAGACACTGAAAAATATCATTACTCAGGAGGACCCCGCGATGCTATCCCTGCTAGGCGGGGAGGACGCCAAGGGCCCCTCGCGCACCACCATGGGCTTTCTCGTGCAGGTCGCAACCAGTGTCCGCCACGTCATCAATTTGGGTGTTGCGGGCGCCGATTTATCCCAAAACCCCGGCTGGGCCGTGCGCGCCTGGCTCGCTGGCAAAGTACCACCCGTGGCCGTGGTCGGGTTTCGGGACTCGGCCCGCTCCCTGTCCCAGGCGTGGGCCGCGTCTCTCATAGAGCAGGTCGTGCGCCAGGTCGGCGACATGCCCGACGCAGCCCCTCAGGACCGGCGGACCTGGCTGATCGTGGATGAGGCCCCACGCGCCGGCAGAGTCCCCTCGATCACGGACGCGCTCACGACCGCTCGCTCGAAGGGGTTGCGAGTCGTGCTCGGCCTGCAAAGCCTCGCTCAGGTCCGCGAGGTGTACACCCGCGAGACCGCGACCGTGTGGGCGGGGCAAACGGCCTCCAAAATCATCTGCCAGACCACGGCTCCCGAGGACCAAAAGTGGTGTTCGGACTTGCTCGGCGAGCGGGAGGTCGAGCGCTATACGCATCAGCTTTCCCAGCAGACCGGCAGCGAGGGCGGCGGCCAACACTCCAGCAGTTGGCAGCGCGTCCGCGAACCCGTCCTATTGCCCGCGTCGTTCGGGCAAGAACTCCGCGTCCTGCCCACAGGCCCGCGCGCCCTTCTCATGAGCGGCGGCGAGGCCGCGCTGCTCGACTGGCCGTTTCCAGTACTCCAAAAACATCGCGCGGCCCATGCCGCCGCCCGCTGGACGCAGCCGGGGTATGTCCGCCCAGTCTGGGGCAAAGCGCCGCCCGAGGTGGCGGCCCCGCCGTCCGCCGCCACGCCAAAGCCGCTGACATTAAAGCCGCTGACATTTATTGATGCCACTTTCAAAACTAAGGCTGCGGCCTTGGCTCTCGGCGCCCGTTGGCACCGCGTCGCCGGGGCTTGGTTCATCCCCGACGACCTCCCCGCGGACGCCCGGCGCGCGTTACTTGATCGTTTTGAAGTCGTACCGGCGCCCGTGACCGTGCCCGCAGGGCCCGACTTCCCCGCGACCCTTTACCCCCCGCACGGGGGGCAGGCCGCGCAGGAGTCCCCCGGCGACCACATGGCCACCGAGGCCGTCGCGCACGTCCTTGATGCCGTTGTGCCGGGCGCCGGGCTTGCGGCACGCATCCTCGGGATCGCCGCCCAGGCGGCCGGACAGACGCCGCCAGCGACCCAACAACAGCCCGCCCCGACGATCGCGGCTCCCGAGCAGGACGAGGGGCGCGACGGTCGCGAGGAGGAATAGCCCATGCTGCACGTTTCTCAAAGCCCCGACTCTGACTCTGGTTCTTTCGCGCTTGGGGAGTGGCTACCCCGGGACGATCGGTCGCTGAGCGACGCCGCTGAGCGGCTGATGGACCGCGCGGGCCTCGATCCGGACCTACGCCCGACAGCCATATACATCATTCCGGCGCAATCGGCCTTTTGTCAGGGCGGCTGGAGCGGGTACGCGACCGCGCCGCCGACCAGCGCGGTTCATTTGTGCTCATTTGTTGCCAGGGCGTTGGCGGACCCGACCCGCATCGACGGGCGGGACTGGAAGGGGCGCCCGGCCCGTGCGCCGGCCATCTTTCTACATGAGTGCGTACACGTCTCGCTTTTCAAGCTGTTCCCTCTGCCCGTACCCGCGCGCCTGCTCCGTGTGGCCCCGAGCCTTGCATCGGGAGGCCACGACCCATTGTTCGCTGCGGTCGTCGCCACACTCTACGCACGGTGTGGGATAAAGATCCCCGTGAGCCCATACGACTGCGGGTGGGCTTCTGTGGATGCGGACGACTGGGCAGGCCCGGATTGGGTGCTGGGTTGGGCGCAGGGCTTTGCCAACCGCCGCCACGCCGCGCGCCCTGAGCCTGTTCAACGTCTGGCGCTCGCGGCCCTAAGGGAATTTGATGAACGATACTTCTCGCGCGAGCCGTCGCGGTGGCAATGGTGGCGGCGGTCGGGGAATGGCTCGGCGGTCGCTCGCGGCTACCGCCGGATGCGTGAATCGCTCTTGCGGCGCTGACGGAACGGGTGCGTTTCGTGACCGCTATGCTCCGGCAGTCGGCATCCGCGCTCGTTCTCCATTCGTCTCCTGTGTGTGGTCCTGCAAGCGCCGTCTCTCGCCCCCAGGCCGGGTCCGTTCGCGTCTCCCTCACAAGCTCCGCGCCAGCGATAAAGCCGCTGTCACTACGCTTGCCGGTCGCCAAAAGCCGCTCACTCCCACGGCCATCAGTGAGGGGCGAGAGCCGACGCAAGACGCAGGACCACACACAGGAGACGAACATGAATACGAACGAGCGCAAGACGGATGCCAGAACCCAAGTCAAAACCGAGGGGGCTCAAGGCCTCAACAATCCGCAGGGGGTGGACACCATTACAGCCCTCAAGGCTTTGCAAAAGCTCGCGCCCTTTATCACCCGCGGACAATGGCGCATGCTTTGGAAGCTCTGCCAGCAGGGCGAGGAACAAGCGCATTTCCGGCAGATGGTGCAAGACCTCACTACCCGCATCACGGCCATGCCCCAGACCTACGAGCAAGACGGTTTGGGTCTGCGCGCGGTCGCCCACCTGCATTACTTTACGCCCTCCTTTGATTTCTTCATTACAGAAAAGGACCGCACGGGTGACGGCACACAGCAGGCCTTTGGTCTCGCCTGCGCCCACGAACGCGAGATCGGATACATCAGCATCCGCCAGCTCGTGGAGGCCGGGGCCGAACTGGACCTGTACTGGACCCCCAAAACCTTGGCCAAGATTGGGAGGTAACACTATGACGCCAGGATACAAAGCCATGCTCGCCCAAGTGGTCCCCGGCACGGATCCGCGCCATATCGAAGCGCTCCTGCAAGTGCGCCAAAAAGTAGTTCACCTGCCAGGGAGAGCGGGCGCTTATTCCGTTACCGTGGCGTCACTTGCTCCATACGCAAACGGCCGTGAATGCCTGACGCAATGTTAATGGTGCCCGCTATTCGAGGCGCGATGTCTGAAAAGCAGACTTGTTGCCCGAAGGGATAGCAGGTGCCGCGATAGGAGCGGGACGC
>JAJYPQ010000338.1 GCA_021795255.1 Pseudomonadota bacterium | reverse complement strand
TACCTTGCCTAGCCCGGGCAGGGCAAGCAACCGCCGATAAGGGGTCTTCGGCGCATCGTAGGTCTTCTTCACCCTGGCGCCGTTGCGTTCCTTGCGCACGAGCTTCATGACCGGCTGAAAGAAGTTGGTATACTGGCGCAGCTGTCGATACAGCTCGTTCAGGCACTTGAGGTCGCTCGCACCTTCGTAGCGTGCATACCCCACCGCCCGGCGCGCCACGGAATAGTTTTTCTGCTCGATGAAGCAGCCGTCATTCTTCTTGTACGCCCGCCCCCGCGTGAAGGTGATGTGCTCGCTTCGGCAGTAGCGCAGTAGTTCCTGGTTGATGAACTCCGAGCCGTTGTCCGAATCGATCCCGAGGAGCGCGAAGGGAAGGTGCACACGGATGTCCTTCAGCGCCTGAAATATCCAGGGCCTTGTTGAGCACGGCTTGGGTCTCGGTCCAGCCGCTCGCCACATCGGTCGCATCGAGGGTCTGGCAGAAGTCCCCCGAGGCAACCCCGCCATCGTGGCCGACAAGGTCGACCTCGAGGAATCCGGGACGGGCATTGTCCCATTCGGTGAACGTGCGGATCGGGATCTGGTGTTTCAGGAGGGTGCCGGGTTTGGTGCCGGATCGCCCGCGAAGCTCGAATTGGTGACGCGACGGGGCCAAGAGCCGGTCGATCGTGGCAGCGCTGATGGCCAAGAGCTTGCGCCGCACGGGGGCGCTTAAACCGGATCTCCCGGTGGCGCTCGAGGGCCACAATCACCTCGGGCAGAATCGCCTTCAATCGCTTGCCGCAGAGGAAATCCATGATCGCCCAGAGGAACTTCCGCGCCCCCAGGACCGGCGCATCATAGACGGGCTGGCGGCCCCACCGGGCTTTAAGCCCGACATCGGCGACGAGGCGCACCCGACCCGCGCGCCGGATCGTCCTGCCATGGGTACGCAGCAGACGCACCGCGTACTATCGGTGATAGCCGGTAAGCGCCACGAGCTCATCGAGCCACTGACCTTTGCGCTTTTGCGATAGCCCGCTGCCGCCTGCCGTATCACCGCTCTACGCTCGATCATGTCAGCCTCATTGCGAACCCCTCCCGAATACACCCGCAGGGGAATTTCGCTTACATTCCTTATTTGAGGCAACGAATCGATTTCGCTTACATTTTCAATGAGAGTCAATTCGGTTTGTGGACAAGGCCTTTTCGCGTGTTTATTATGGCGTTGCGCTTCCTGGTGCCAAGAAGCTGCAGGGGGCTTATGAGGGATACATTGGGCGCGGGCGAAGTCGTAAGTGATTGATGCGACGGAATCGGTGACAATCGCTGCCGTCACTCCCCATACGCTTCTACTGACCCCGCAAGGTCACCTGCTGTGGGCTCCGGATCCTGATGGCTTGCATCCCTTGCCTGCAGAACTTCAGGGTCGACTTGCCGATACCTTTGCGCTCGGCGCCGGACACGGTCTGCTCCATCTGGGTGCGACGGAAATCGGTACCACCTTGTCATCTAGCCTGGCTTGGTGGAGAAGTTTCGCCGCGCATTATGTGACACTGTTATGCGCCACGCCCCAAGACGCCAACGTGGCCGTATCTGCCCCCGACGATGAGTGGTGCCACGCGCTGATTGCCAATGCGCCTCCGATGAGAGGTGCAGAGTATCTCACAACGGAGGTCCTGAAAGCCTTATGGGTCGAGCTCGATACCGCTTTGCGCGCCGAGCTGGCCGCATCGAAACACCCGCTTCAGGATTACCTTAAGGCCCGCCATCCCGCTTGGAATCAGGTAGGTCGGGTGTATTTCAATCTAGCCGAGAATCACCGAGATAGCGAAGCCCCCTTTGCATTTCTGGCCACCTACACCTCGCGTTTGTCGACCCATGGCAAGCCGCAACACCTTCCGCTATCGCAGGCACTGACGGAATTCTCCGACGGCAAGAGCCAAGCGCGCCTGTTGTCCTTGCTCACGCCGGTCCGAAACGGCGCTCTGCAATGTGATTGGCTACGGGAAATGGTAGATGCCGGGGAAATCTTCCACCCGCTACGCTGGACATTGGCGGATGCCCATCAGTTCCTCACTGATATCGCGAAACTCGAAGCCGCAGGCATCATCGTGCGCACGCCGGGGACCTGGCGTGCCGGCCGCCCGGTCCGGCCGCAGGTCAAGGCCAGCGTAGGCGCCCGCGCACCTTCAATGCTGGGTCAGGATGCACTGCTGGATTTCCACATCGAGATGACGCTCGATGGCGAGCGCCTCAGTGCCGCCGAGATCAAGACCTTACTTAAAAGCACCGATGGATTGCAATGGATTCGTGGGCGCTGGGTCGAGGTGGACCAAGACCGGCTGGGGCGTCTATTGGAGCGCTTCAGGGCCATAGAGAAAAAGGCGGCCGCGACGGGCCTGGGTTTCTCCGAGGCGATGCGCCTGATGGCTGGGGCGAGGCTCGATGCCGATGTATTGGATCCCGCCGATGCCGATTGGTCGCAATGGACGGCCGGCCCTTGGCTGGCCGAGGCATTGCAAGGGCTGCGCCAACCTGAGGGGCTGGCACAGATCAACCCCGGCCCGGAACTCAAGGCCACGTTACGGCCGTATCAACAGGTCGGCGTGCGTTGGCTGTATTTGCTTACCAGACTAGGTCTGGGGGCATGTCTCGCTGACGACATGGGTCTTGGCAAAACCATTCAAGTGTTGACCCTGCTTCTGGTTTTAAAGCGCGAGCGCAAAAACCTTCGCCCAAGCCTGCTGGTCGCGCCCGCATCACTCCTCGCCAACTGGGCAGAGGAAGCCGAACGCTTCGCGCCCAGCCTGCGCCTACTGATAGCGCACCCTTCTGTCATGCCGGCCGCCGGATTGCGCGCATTGGACGCAAGACGACTGAAAGACGTCGATCTCGTCATTACGAGCTACGGCTCGTTGGCGCGTTTGCCGACGCTGGAGACCATTGATTGGCACCTAGCGGTTATCGATGAAGCGCAGGCCATAAAAAATCCGGGCGCCAAACAGACGCGGCAAGTAAAGAGACTCAAAGCCGGGACGCGTATCGCGCTGACCGGCACACCCGTGGAAAATCGGCTAAGCGATCTATGGTCGATCTTCGATTTTACTCATCCAGGCCTGTTAGGCTCGGATAAGGTCTTTGCCAAGTTTGCCAAGGAGCTCGCAAAAACCGAGCATTTCGGCCCACTGCGAACATTAGTGCAACCCTACATATTGCGACGCCTGAAAACCGACAAGCGCGTGATGACCGATCTTCCGGACAAGACCGAGATCAAGACTTGGTGCCACATGAGCCAGGCTCAGGCTGCACTCTATCAGCATGCCGTCACGGAACTTGCGATTGCGCTAGAAGACGTGGAAGGAATCGGCCGCAAGGGTGTTGTGCTGTCTTTTCTGATGCGCTTCAAGCAGATTTGCAACCACCCCTCGCAATGGTTAGGCGATAGCGCATGGGGCGCGGACGATAGTGGCAAATTCGCGCGTCTACGCGAATTGGCCGAGATTATCGCCGCCAAACAGGAGAAGGTGCTGGTATTTACGCAGTTTCGCGAAACTACCGAACCGCTGGCCGCATTGCTCGGGTCCATATTTCAACGTCCGGGACTCGTGCTGCACGGCGGAACCCCGGTCGCCAAGCGCCGCACGTTGGTCAAACGCTTCCAGGAAGACGAGCTGGCACCGTTTTTTGTACTCTCCCTCAAGGCCGGCGGAGCGGGGCTCAACCTCACCGCCGCGTCACATGTTATTCATTTTGACCGGTGGTGGAATCCGGCGGTGGAAAACCAGGCAACCGATCGCGCCTTTCGCATCGGCCAGCGGAAGAACGTGCTAGTACACAAGTTTATCTGCCGCGGCACCATTGACGACCACATTGATCAGCTGATTGAATCGAAGCTGAAACTGGTAAAGGGCGTATTGGAGGGTGGCGCGGAGCTTTTGCTAACCGAGATGAGCGACCGCGAACTCCTCGACTTGGTGAAGCTCGACATTCATAGTGCGAAGGAAGAGTAAGGGGGATCATGGCCTACTATAGCTGGAAACCCTATGTTTCGGCTGCCCAACGGCGCAAAAAGGCGGAAAGCGTCGCGGCCAAGGCAAAGAAATTAGGTGTCAGCCTTTCGCCAATCGAATCGTACCGCGGCGCCATCGCGAAGACGTTCTGGGGGAAGGCTTGGTGCGAGAACCTCGAGCGCTACAGTGACTACGCCAACCGCCTGCCACGCGGGCGCACCTACGTTCGCAACGGCTCGGTTATCGACCTCACCATCACCGAAGGGGAGGTGCGGGCGCAGGTGATGGGCTCGGACGTCTACACGGTCACCATCAATGTCGCGGCGGTCCCGGTGAAGCAGTGGCAGGCCATCGGCACGGATTGCGCGAACTCTATCGATTCGCTCATCGAGCTTCTGCAAGGAAAACTGTCGACGACTGTCATGGAGCGCATCTGTAAGCCGGGGACCGGGCTGTTCCCCGGACCGAAGGAAATTCGCTTCAGTTGCAGTTGCCCAGACTGGGCCTCGATGTGCAAGCATGTTGCCGCAGTGCTCTATGGGGTGGGCGCGCGCCTCGATCAACAGCCCGAATTGCTTTTTAGTTTGCGGCGCGTTGACGCTAAGGACCTCATTAGCCAAGCGGGAGTTGGCGTGCCGAAACGACAGAAGCGTCTGGAGACTGGTAAAGCGCTTGACCATGCGAGGATTGCAGACGTGTTTGGCATTGAGATGGACGAAACGCTACCGCCGACAAGGGGTACGCGCCCACAACAGGCCCCACGACCGGAAAAAAATCTTGCGCGCAAACCCGCAGATAAGTCTGCGGCGGCGAAGAGCAAGAAGCCTCTAACAGCCAAGAAGCCTGCGCGGGCAAAGCCGCCTGCCGGGAATCGCGCGGGCCAGCGCAAATTGACGGTGCGCATGCCGTCAACCACAAAGCCTCAAGTAACGGTAACCACTGCGGCTAAGAAAAAAAGCGTGGCGCATCGGCCAAAGCACAATGATCGTTAAGCCCAACATACTGTCGTTGTCGGCGGCGCAATCCTCATCTGTGTGCTTCCGGCGGTGGTTCGTAAAGCGGCAGTGCGTAACACG
>JAJYPQ010000337.1 GCA_021795255.1 Pseudomonadota bacterium | reverse complement strand
CGCCACTAAAAAGACTGGCTACCGGAAACGGTGCGTGCACTTTGGCGCTCAAGCCGTCGCCCTCGTTCTCGTCTGCGCCCACGATGGGCTCAAACAATACGACTGGGGTCTTTTCGAGTGCCCTGACCCGCTGGGCGGTCAGTGTTCCCGAGGGTACGCATACGGCCGCGAGACGGGTGCCCAGCCAACGCTCTACAGCGCGCTCCCATCCGCTATCAGCCTGAAGCTTTGTGGCCAAACGCGGGGCATCGGTCAGACCCTCTTCCCGTAACCAACGACTCAAGACCTCGTGGCCGGTGCGCAGGGCCTGCGCCTGCATGCTGCCAAGCGATGCCAGACGGGCGTCTGTAGCCTTAAGGGTACTCTGCTGTTCGGCCAACTCCTGGCTCGCGCGCTCCAGCAGTCCTCTCTGGGTCACCAAGCGTTCTTCGAGACCGGTGAGGCGCTCCTTGGCATCGTCATAGTCCCGATTCGCAAGACCTAAGGCCTCGGTTAAAGAGGCCACACCCCCGTGACTGCTCGCCGCCACCAGGCCTTGGGCCTCGCTCTCCAATCGACCGGCGCGACGAACAAGGTCTTCATGACGAGTCTTAAGCCGTGCGAGTTCGCTTCGGGCCGCGGCACTCGCGCGAATCGGCCCTTGGGCCTCAACCCCGGCGGCCTCGAACGCGTGGCGCCACGAATCGAGCGCGGCTTCGGCCGCACGTAAACCTTGCGACGCCTGCTGCTCGTCTTGACTCGCCTGCTCTTGCAGGGGCGCAAGTTCGGCAAGCTGCTGGCTCAAGGCCCGCTCGCGCTCGAGATCGGTGCCCAATTCTTGCTCCAAACGCTGGCAGTGCCCAATCACATTCTGCTGTTCGGCGCGCCGCTCCACCAGAATCGCCCGCGCGTGCGCGATAGCCTGCTCGAGCCTTGCGACCTCGGCCGCCAAGCCATAGCTGCGTTCGTGCGCGTTTCGGACCGCATCTGCGGAGTCGTTGCGAGCCGCGTGCAAGCCTTCCAACTGGAGTTCTAACTGCCTCTGCTTGGCAATCTCAGACTCGACTAAAACCGCTGCGGCCGATACCACCTCTTCGGCCCGCACCATCTCCTCGGAAAAATGGATGAATTGGGCAGTCGCTAGACCTAAACGCAATTCGCGTTCTTGTTCGCGCCAGGTTTTATAATTCTCAGCGGCCGTGGCCTGGCGCTTTAGGCGCACCAACTGGGTATCGATCTCGCTGCGCGTATCATCTAAACGGGCCAGATTCTCGCGCACATGGCGCAAACGATTTTCGGTATCGCGGCGCCGCTCCTTGTAACGGGAAATCCCGGCGGCCTCCTCAAGGAACAGACGCAGGTCCTCAGGGCGCGCCTCGACAATGCGCGAGATCATGCCTTGCTCAATAATGGAGTAGGCCCGCGGCCCAAGCCCGGTGCCCAAAAACAAATCGGTAATATCCTTGCGCCGACAGGCGACCTTATTCAGGGAATAGGCCGACGCCCCATCTCGTGACGCCTCACGACGCACGACGATCTCTGCGTAGCGCGCGTACTCACCACCGGCGCGCCCGTCGCTGTTATCGAATATCAACTCGACCGAGGCTTGGCTTACGGGCTTACGCGCAGTCGAGCCACTGAAAATGACGTCCGCCAAGGTCTCGCCACGCAGATGACGGGCCGAGCTTTCGCCCATCACCCAACGCACCGCGTCGATAATATTCGACTTGCCGCAACCGTTTGGACCGACAATACCCACGAGGTTCGCCGCCACGGGGACCGTGGTTGGGTCTACGAACGACTTGAAACCGGCTAGCTTGATCTTCTTAAGACGCATCGGAAATCGCGATAGGCTACAATGGCTTGCAAAGCTAGCATACTAGAGACGAAAATGCCTACCGAACCGACGAAACAGCTGGAGATCTTTAGCAACCCCCACCCCGAACGGGACTACCAAATAGCGATTCGCATCCCGGAATTCACCTGTCTGTGCCCAAAGACCGGACAACCGGATTTCGCCGAACTCGCCCTTATGTATGTGCCGGATAAGGCCTGCGTTGAGTTGAAGTCGCTCAAGCTTTACATCTGGTCTTACCGCAATGAAGGCGCGTTCCATGAGGCCGTAACCAACCGCATCCTCGCTGACCTCGTAGCCGCGACCACACCCCGCTATATGGAGCTTATCGCCCGATTTCACGTCCGCGGGGGCCTTTATACGACGATAATCGCGCACCACGGAGCACGGCCTTCCGGGCTGCCGCCCGCCGGCGCCTGGGATAGTGCGTCCTAAGGCCCTGTTTCTGGGTATTGATCTTGGAACCTCAGGGCTGCGTGTAGGGGCCCTCGATGAACGAGGGAGGACCTGGGGTCTCACGGCCAAAAGCTGGCCCGTCGGCGGCGCCCTGGACCCCTTTACCTGGCTGCGGCTTACCCTCGATCTGATAGCCACCCTCGTCCGGCGCCTGCCACAGGCCCCTATCGAGGCCGTGGCGATCGATGGCACCTCGGGCACCGTTTTGCTGTGTGCCCCGGACAGCGGCCGGCCCCTGACCCCGGCCCTCGCTTACAACGACCAGCGCGCCACACACGAGGCTAAAGAGGCGGCCGCCGCCGGCCTGCCTCTGGGGCCTGCGGCCGGCGCCCACGGTGGGGTCGCCAAGCTGTTGTGGCTGAAGCACCACTACGCCGTCGGTCCGCACGCAAAGGCTCTCCCCCAGAGCGCCTGGCTCACCGCGGCTTTTCTGGGACGCTTTCGCTATTGCGACGAGCACAACGCCTTAAAACTCGGCTTCGATGGGGCGTGGCCGCGCGCCATGGGTCCCCTGGGTCTTGCAAACAACCTGCCCGAGATCGTGGCCCCGGGAACGGTGCTGGGACTCCTGACCCCCACTCTCACGCGCAGACTTCATCTGAGTCGAGCGCCATTCATCGTCGCCGGGACCACAGACAGCATCGCCGCCCTGCTCGCGCTGGGACCATTAGCGGCTGGAACCGGGGTCAGTTCGCTCGGATCGACCTTAGCGTTAAAGCTCGTGAGCCCGCGACCCATCCAAGCCCCGGAATACGGTATCTATAGTCACCGCTTGGGGAACGTCTGGCTCGCAGGCGGTGCGTCGAATAGCGGAGGCTGCGTCCTCAATCATTACTTCACGCGCAACGAACTTGCGCGTCTTTCGGCAGAGATTGCGGTCGATACTCCGACCCATCTTCATTACTACCCCTTACTCCAAGCCGGGGAACGTTTTCCGATCAACGATCCCGCGCTACAACCCCACGTCACGCCGCGGCCGGCCAGCGACGCGCTCTTTCTGCAAGGTTTGCTGGAAGGACTCGCCGAGATCGAGGCCCGTGGCTACGCGCTTCTCGCGCATCACGGGGCCCCTCCTGTCAAGCGCATCATGACAACGGGCGGCGGGGCCCACAACTTAGCTTGGCGCGCGATTCGGGAGCGCTGCCTTGACATACCCGTCACGAATGCCCCCGGGTTGCCAGCCGCATTGGGAGCAGCGCGCCTCGCGCGCCAAGGTCTGCACCGATAAGAGGCAAGTGGCATCGAGAAGTGGCGCCGTGATGCCCCATCTTGCCTCAGCCTCAATTTCCTTTGGACAGATGCCCGACTATGCATTAAGTTATGACGACGGACGCAAAAACACGCGGCACACATCAAGAGGGATTCATCATGTCGATGCCCGACCCGGGCCACTCTATCAGTATCCCAAGCCGCGATGCCCTCCAGCAGACGGTCGTCATGCGTATGGAGCTTGGGAAACGGTTTGGGCTCATCCTTTGTGACATCGACAGATTTCGACTTATCAATTACAGCTTCGGACGCGAGTTCGCAGATCGCGTCTTGCATCAGGTGGCGCAAGTCCTGCGCGATGCCCTAGGACCGGAGAGCGCCATCGGACGCTGGGGTGGCCCCGAGTTTCTCTGTGTCGTCGATGGGTGCGATGGCCTTGATAATCTCGTCGAGGAGTTGCGAGTACGCATAGAGCGTCTCGTCATCCTGTCCAAAACAAGCCGCATACATGTCACCGCGAGTTTTGGGGTGGCGAGCTTTCCGGACGATGGTGGCGGCGCCACTGAACTTCTAAACAGCGTGGAAGCGGCCCTCTACCACGCCAAAGGCTCGGGTCGTAATCGCGCGGTGAGGGCCAGCATCGTCCAACGTCGGGTTCTCGGGATGGGCGCTGCACTCGAATCGGCCCTCCACGAACAGCGGATCACCGCCGCCTACCAGCCCATCATCGACCTCAAGACCAACAAAATCGTCGCTGAAGAATCCCTAGCGCGCATGATCCTGCCCAACGGCAAGATGCTGGTGGCGGAGGACTTCATCGAAGTCTCACAGCACCTTCAGCTCACCTACAAAATCGACCAAACCGTTATTCGGGCTACCCTGGACCGCTGTCTGGCGTCGCTAAAAGACAGCTCGCCGCGCACTCATTTTGTCAACATCTCGACCGATCTCTTACGCCACCCCGAAACTGTCCAAGACCTCCTGACACTTGTCCGCAACTACTGTGAAACCTGCCGGCACCAAGGTCTTTCGGACCGTACGCTCGTCCTCGAACTCACCGAACGCGAGCTTTTCGGGGATAGTGGACAGGCTCGCGACATGCTGATGTCGTTTGTGGACGCGGGGCTGCAACTTGCGCTCGACGACTTCGGGCACGGCTACTCATCCTTCCAATATTTAGCGGATCTCCCGTTCTCGTTCGTCAAACTGGAGGGCAGCTTGATAAGCCGCATTCAGGAGCCTACGGTTCGCACTATCATTCAGGGGATGCAGAGGATCGCTGAGGAGTTGAAGATCATGACGCTGGCCGAGGGAGTAGAAACAGCCGATACCGCGGCCATCATTAAAGACCTCGGTATCGACTGGGCACAAGGGTTTCTCTACGGCCGCGCGAGCGTGGAGTCAGAAGTGTCGCTTGGCCGTAGTACCCACCACTCGTAGCGCCCCTAACTTACATGAGCCTCGGCGTGTCCTATCATCCCCTCGTTGTCGATCCAATCGACGGTGACGAGGTCTCCGGACTTCGCATGCGGCAGTTGGACCGCGATGAGCGGGTCTTTTGAGATCGCGATACTGAGAT
>JAJYPQ010000336.1 GCA_021795255.1 Pseudomonadota bacterium | reverse complement strand
CTACTCAGGCTCCAGCGTGCACTGCAGCGGGTGCTGATTCTCACCGGAAAAAATTGTCACTTGTCTTACTTTAGTCTCGGCAACTTCCCTTGTATATACTCCGCAGACGCCCACACCGCGCTGATGAACATGCAACATGATACGAGTCGCCTCTTCGCGGTTCTTCCCAAAGAAACGCTCCAGCACCAGAACGACGAACTCCATGGGAGTGTAGTCGTCGTTTAGGATAATAACCTTGTACAGAGGTGGCAAAGCGACCTTCGGCTTGGCCTCCTTGACATCCAGATCATCGTGGTAATGCGGCTGTCTAACGGCCATCACACGCTCTCACCACTCGCACTCAAGCCCCCAAATCCTGATCGTGACGGGAATTGTCTTCCGATCCCGATCCCGCGTCTAGGCACAAAAACCGCCATAAGCCCCCGTCTTGACTTGACAAGGGAAATACGCAAGATAGTGCTGGGCCTGCACCACTGCCCGAACGTTAGCATTACCTAAAATACGACCCGCCTTCAAGCAGGACCATAGCGCGGGCTGCACGACACCAGTAGGGGGATCTAGGATGGCAACAGGTACTGTGAAGTGGTTCAACGCAAGCAAAGGTTACGGTTTCATTTCGCCGAGCACGGGTGGAGATGATGTGTTCGCCCATTTTTCCGCAATTCAAATGGAAGGCTATAAGACCTTGAAAGAAGGTCAGGATGTCGAATTCGAGGTTCAGCACGGACCCAAGGGACCGCAGGCATCCAACATTCGCCCTGTCTAAAACCCACGTCCTTCATACAGGGTACTATACTAGCAGCTTGAACCCGGCCCTGCCGGGTTTTTATTGCCCTCCCGACGGACGGACGCGCGCCGCTACCGAAAGGAAGAGCGGCAACACCACGAGCGCAAGCGGCAGCTGCACCAAAAGCCCGGCGATAATCGCGATAGCGAGGGGTTGTTGCATGGCCGACCCCTGCCCCCACCCGGTCGCGAGCGGCAGCAGGGCCAGAATGGCCGCTAGCGTAGTCATAGCGATAGGCCGCAGCCGATTCTTACCGGCCGCCACAAGACGCCGAGCCACCGGCAGGCCAGGCCCCAACTCCTGATACTCGGAATAATAGAAGATCGAAACCTCGGTCACAATGCCAACCACCATCGTCATGCCCATCATAGAAGAGATATTGATTTCGGTTCCCGTCACCCAAAGCCCGATAAAAACGGCGGCAATCGCAAGCAAGGTGGTCGCCATGATCGCTAAGGCGACCAAAAAGCGTTCATACAAGAAAAGCAACAGCAAAAAGACCAACGCCACCGCCGCCACGAACACACCGATGAGTCCCGCAAAGGCGATCTGCTGTTGCACGTAAAGTCCTCCCAGGCTCGCATAGACCCCGGGCGGCAAGAAATGTCGCGCGCCCATAAGGCGTTTGACATCGTGCATGACCCCGCCCAGGCTGCGGCCGGCGATACGGCCCGTTATCGGGATCATCCGTTTTAGGTTGTCGCGTACGATCTCGGGTTGACCGTTCGAGAGTCGAACCGTGGCCACCGCCCGCAACGGAAAGAGTCGGCCGTTGGCGGCCCGCAACCGCAGGTTACGGATGGCACGCAGCGAGTGGCGCAAGGGCCGCGGCACCCATACCCGTACCCCGATCATCCGCACGCCGCGCTGGACGTGGGTCGCCACGACACCATTCAAGTAGGCGTTCAACTGACGCGTGATACTGCGCGGATTGACGCCCTCGATGGCGGCCCGAGCGCGGCT
This sequence comes from Pseudomonadota bacterium, assembly GCA_021795255.1. Next base: position 3,332 of record JAJYPQ010000336.1, on the reverse strand, counting down.
GACGCGGATGTCGATCGCACTTCCCGCATACACGATACCGTCGCGTACGTTCACGATGCCACGGATCCGACGAAGTTCGGCTGCTATCCTCGGACCCAGGCGCCGCAACAGCGGGCCGTTTCCCGAGAATACCTTGATCTCGACCGGTTGCGGCGCGCCCGTGAGATCACCGATCAAGTCCTGCATGGGTTGGTCGGTACTGATCTTAAGGCCAGGAACCGAGGCCGCGATCTTGCGCCGCACACTCGCCATGATGTGCCAAACGGAAGGCCGAGGAGGCGACTTCAGCAACACGAAAAAATCTCCCTCGTTGGTCCCGGTGATACCACCACCGAGCTGGAGGCCCGTACGTAAGGAAAAGGTCTTCACGGCTGGATTGGCCAATAATATCCGCTGGACCTCATCGAGAAGGCGGGCGGTCTCTTTCAATGAGGTCCCGGCCGGGGCTCGGTAGTTCAACACGAACCCACCCTCGTCCATGGGGGGCATGAAACCCGAGCCGGTCAGGACAAAACCCAGGGTCCCCAGCGCGAGGAAGATCGCAATCACCGCGACGGCGCGCCGCGGGGCCGCGAATATCGCGCCCATCAAGCGCTCGTAAAGCGCCTGGGCACGGATCATCCGCCTTCCCTCTTCCTGGGCCTCGAAGTCCTTGGCTCGCAGGAAGTGGTCGGCCAAAATCGGCACCGCAAGCCATGCCACCAAAAACGAGATGACAAGGCTCGCCGCCATCGTCAGCGATAGCGCCCGAAAGAAAGCCCCGGTCACCCCGGACAAGAAGGCGAGCGGCGCAAAAATAATCACAGTCGACGTAGACGAACCTGCGAGCGGCCGGGTGAATTCCCGAACCGCACCCATCACGCGATCGGCGGTCGGGCCCCGTTCCCGCTCGCGAAGTCGGCGCATGATGTGTTCAAGCATGACGATCGTATCGTCGATAATGAGTCCAACCGAGGCCGCCATCCCGCCTAGGGTCATGATATTGAAGCTCATATGGAGCACGAAGAGCAGCAAGACCGTGGCCGCCAAGACGCTCGGCACGGCGATGAGCGCGATTAAGGTGATGCGGAGATTACGTAAAAACGCGAGCAGGACCAGGGCCGCGAGCAGCGCTCCGACCAGAACCGCGTCACGCACGCTTTTCGCGGCCGATCGAATCAACGTGCTTTGGTCATACCATTTTTGGACGTGGACCCCGGGCGGTAATTGGCCTTCGAAGCGATGCAGCACCTTCTTTACGGCCTTTGTAATGGCGACCGTATTACCGCGCGGCTGCTGATAAATCTGCACGCTCACTGCCGGCTGACCGTCGGCCACCACTTGTGTCCATTGTGGCTTTAAGGCCCGCGCCACCGTGGCTACCTCGTCTAGGCGCACGATGCCGTTGCCCCCTGAACGCAGCACCGTGCGCCTTATGTCCTGCAGCCGGTGCAAGCGGGTATCGGAAATCACGAGGTAGAACCGATAATTCTCCTGGAGGTGGCCGACGGTCTTTAGGACGTTGCTATCCGAAAGCGCGCGACCGACGTCGCCAATGGTGAGCCCATACTCGGCGAGCCGCGCGGGATTCACCGTAACCCGGTACTCCTCAGTGCGTCCGCCGAGGATCCCGACCCGGGCCACCCCCGGGATTGAAGACAGGAGCGGACGCAAGCGGTAGCGTGCCATATCGCGAAGCGCCACTTGCGATACACGCCGCGATGTAAACGTGTAGGCCAGCATACGAAAAACCGTTGGGCGCATGCGCCGCACGACAAGACTGGCATCGGCCGGGAGCTGCCGGCCAACCTCGGCTACCGCCGCCTGGACCTCGAGGGTCGCCGTCGTCATGTCTTCGCCCCAGCGGAAATTGATGTAAAAATCGGCGCTGCCACGGCTGGTCGTGGAACGCACTCCGACAACTCCCGGAATACCCCGTAGGGCCTCTTCTACCGGGTAGGTCACTTGAATCAACATGCGCTTCGCCGGACGGTCGCCCGCTGTGGCATAGATCTCGACGCGCGGAAAGGCCACATGCGGGAACAGCGCGACTGGCAATCGAGTGCTTGCGAACACACCACCCAATACCAGCAAGGCCAAGAGGAAAAGCAGCGACCTGCGGTGCCGTTGTATCCACGCCGTAAAGGTCATCGACCCAAACGCACCGGCATCCCCGGCTTCAACTCGTAGTTGCCGAGGACGACCGCCTCCATCCCGGGCGCGAGATGCGGATCGATCACCTGGACGAAGCGCCCATTGCGCGCCCCGAGACGCACCTTATGGATCTGCGCGTGGCCGTCGACGACCGTGTACAAGACGTAATGGTGGCCAGCCGGCACGATCGCCGAGCGCGCCACCACCAGGCCTAACGGTGACACGACCGTAAAACGCCCTTCAACATATTCGCCGAGCAAGTAAGGGTTTTGGGCGGGCAAGGTGGCGAACACGTTGATCATATGCGTGGCCGGGTCCATGACCCGCGAGATCACCGACACAAGCCCGTGGATGTGGGCCTGATTCGGGCCTTCGAAGGACGACAATCGCACATTCTCGCCGACCCGAATACTCGGCACGTCTTCGGGCTCGACCCCCAGGCGCGCCTCCAAACGATCACCGGCCACGATGTCGATGAGCGGTTGACCGGGCTCGACGGTCGCCCCTTCCTGAACAAGGATGCGCTGCACCACCCCACCCACGGGGGCTCTGATCTTCAGCGAGGCCTCCAATCGCTCGTCGTGGAACACGCGTACCTGCAATGCCGCATCAGCGACCGCCTTCTCGGCCCGTAACAGGCTTGTGCGTGTGGCCAGACGCAGCCGTACCCGGATACGCTGCTCCTTTAGGGCCAGCCTCGCCAAGCGCAGTCGATTACGCGCCTCCAGTAAGGCCAAGCGGGCTTTCGGCCCCGGCGTGAGCGCCAGCAACACCGCCCCCCGGGCAACGTTCTGCCCCCGGTTCACGAACACTTGGGACACCGACACTTCAAAGGGTTCGACCAAGGCATGGACCGCCCACGGGGCGGCAACCACACGCCCGTAAGCCACTAAGCGATTGACAATCGGGGCCTTGCGGATCGGTGCCACTTCGACGGTGGCGATAGGTGTAGTGCGAACGGCCCGACGCGCCTTCGATTCCGAGTCCGAGGATCGCCACGCAATCAGGAGCGCCACCAGCACGATCACAAACCCAATCCCGCGCCGAAGCCTCACGTCACCGCCCCCTTCCTCGCCGCCCTCGGCCATTCAAAACGCCCGCTTGCCGCCTCCAGGGCCACCCCAAGCTGGGCGAGACGGGCCTTATCCTTTAGAAGCAAGAGCCGCTCGGCCATCGTGCGACTGAGCAATTGGTAATAG
>JAJYPQ010000335.1 GCA_021795255.1 Pseudomonadota bacterium | reverse complement strand
AGCGGGCCTTGCGTTCCCCGGTAGCTCAGTCGGTAGAGCAGGTGACTGTTAATCACCGGGTCGGAGGTTCAAGTCCTTCCCGGGGAGCCAATAAATCAAGGACTTAGCGCAGTACCCACCCATCCACGCCATGCGTTTGCTGTAATCTCGTTGTAACCGTGCCCCAAAACCGAGTAAATTACCTCCATCAATCAGAAAGGGGTGTCTGATGGCGTCATTTATTGCCCGCAATGGCCCAGGGGGTAAAAGGGTCTGGCAAGCGCATATCCGACGTCGCGGTTATCCGGCACAAGTCCGGACCTTCGACACGAAAGCTGAGGCGCAGGCCTGGGCGGCGGGTATTGAAAACGAAATTGCCCGCGGGGTGTTCATATCGCGGACTGAGGCTGAGAATACAACCCTGGCTGGCGCCCTGGGTCGATACCTCGTCGAGATCGTCCCTCAGAAAAAGAACGCCGACCGTGAGGGGCGCCGCGTTAAAGCTTTTCAAGATCGCCTCCTGGCGCGCCGATCGATGGCAAGCATTCAAGGCAAAGACATCGCGAATTTCATTCGAGATCGGCAGGCCTCTGGGGCCGGACCGAACACTGTCCGTCTGGACCTCGCCCTCCTCTCACACGTCTTCAATATCGCCCGAAAGGAATGGGGTATGGGGTCATTAAGTAACCCCGTTGAGTGTGTCCGCAAGCCCAAGCTCCCTCAAGGTCGCAATCGTCGCTTGGTCGATAACGAGGAAGCCCGTCTCCTGACTGCCGCCCACGCCTACGGTGGCGAGATCGGTCCTGTCATCACCTGGGCCATCGAAACCGCCATGCGTCGCGGGGAGATAGCGGCCATGCGTTGGGAGCGAATCAATTGGCAAACACACGTTTTGACGGTTCCTTGGGAAGAAACAAAAACCAGTGAGGCCCGAGGCGTACCGCTATCCAGGGCGGCACTGGCGGTCTTGGAATCCCTACCACGAAAGGTTGACGGCCTAGTGTGGTCCCTACACTCTGATTCGATTTCGCAGGCCTTTAAGCGGGTCTGTAAGGCCGCCAACATCGAGGGCCTGACCTTCCATGACCTACGCCATGAGGCCGCGTCCCGGCTCACTGAGAGGGGCCTGGGAGGCCTGGAAGTGAAGGCCATTACGGGACACAAGACCATGCAGATGCTGGGCAAGTATACGCATTTAAGGGCCGAGGATTTGGTGGGGAAGCTAGATTAACTCTGTTCTTACTGGTACCGGAAACAAAGAACGGCAGCAATTCTCAATGTGAAGTGACATAGCCAAAAGCACCAGGGGACGGCTTTAAGAATACCGGTATCTTAAGCGAGTCTGTGTCGGGCTACCTGCGAATAGGGCAAGTATCCCCTGGGGGTTTACCCCTTACCGGAGGCGTTCGCGATCCTGAGCGGCATTCGGTCGTAAAATCACATCGATCCTGTTGGCTGCGCGGCGGCGCCACATTGAGAATTGCTGAAAGAACGGGACACCCCGCGAGGTGCCGTTGTCCGTGGCGGCGATGGCGGTCTTGGACGAAAAATCGACTGTGCGTAATGAGCACGGTCTTATACAACAAGAGCTTATCTGGTCTCTACACGCTGATTCAATTTCGCAGGCTTTTAAGCGGGTCTGCAAGGCCGCCGGCATCGAGGGCCTGACCTTCCACAACTTGCGCCACGAGGCGGCCAGTCGGTTGTCAGAGAGGGGGTTTAGCGGCCTGGAGGTCGCGGCGATCACCGGACATAAGACAATGCAGATGGTGAAGCGGTATACGCATTTTCGGACGGAGGATCTGGTGGGACGGTTGGGGTAAGGCCGAGACACAGTACCAGAATCACAAAACCTGCTGGTTTGTTGCGCATGCGGTATCGTAAACTCCGTTGAGGCGCACCGCCGCTGAAGCGGCGCCGCTTACTCCCGCGCCACCACAGTGTTGTAGAGCCCGTAGTGTGCCAGTCCCTCATGGCTCTCAATGCCCGTATAGCGAAGCGAAGCATCCTCGTAGCGGCGAAAGGCGAAGACCGCCTGGTTCATTTGCTCGGTATTGAACACCCTCAGACGCACCAACAAATGGAAGTCCTTCACCGTCAGGCCGGTAACCGCCAGAAACAATTCCGGTTCGAGTTTGGTGATGACATCTTGGAGTGTGTTTTCGCGGAAGTCGGTCAGGTACATGAACGCGGGAATGCGCGTTGCGAACTTGATTAGCTTCTCCTGAACGAGCTTGCGCTTGGACTTATACTCCTTCTCCTCGTCGGTGAGCTGCTTCTTTTCCTTCGCCGACAAGCCCTTGTCCTTGGCCTTGTTCTTGAGGTCCTTGACCTTCTCGCTCTTGTTGATGATGGTCTCGATAATGTTATCCCCCAGCGAGCGCCACCCTTCGATGCGCTCCACGGCGGCCATTGCCTCGGGATTATCCAGTACGCGCCGGAGCGTGTCGTTATCCACGTTCACGAGCAATGCACTCTCCCATTTGCGTGCCAGTAGTGTGGCCGACGTGCCCGCCATCGCGATGTCGAGAATGCCGCCCGCATCGATCTGCGTCATGTTCGCGCCATCGTAGGCCAGCACGGGCAGGAAGGACACGAGATCCTTGACCGCATTTTCCGGGTTTGATTCGTTGGGCGACAGGCCGATCCCGTACTCGGAAAGTTGCCGCAGCGCGCGCGTGGGTGCGAAGTCGAATACGAAGCAAATGGGCTTTAGGATATCCTCCTCGTTCGGATTGTCGCCGTTCGGGTTTTTGATGGACCAAGGCGATTGCACCCGGAATGCCGCCTGGAAGTAGGTTTCTGGCGACTTTAGATTGCGCAGCATCAGGATGGACGACCACTGCGGTACCGTGACGCCGGTGGTCAACTTGCCGCACGATAGCGTGATGGTCTTGGTCTCAAATCCGCTGCCGATGGCCTTACGCACGGGCGGCAAGGCCTCCAACCCTATCCCCGCCGAGGTGCCTGCGGCAACAACCACTGTGTAGTCATGCCAAAAGGTGTTGTGCCTCTCGGTCAGCAGGTTCGCCATTGCGTGACAGGCCGCGACGTTGGGAAGGAACCAGAACGAGTGTTGCAAGTACGGGAGCAGGCGCACGTCCGAGTACGGAAATGGCGGCCGCGTGCCCGTTTTCAGATACTCGACTGATTTGGGCATATAGCTGCCACGAATGATTTCCAGCCACTTCTGCACGTCCCGCTTGTGCGTAAACTTCGCTTTAGCATCCTTGCCTTTCGCGTCAAAAAATACGTTGAGATCGAACTCGTCGAACTCCCCCGCGCTCGCGATCGCCACCAACTCGTCTGGCATCTGGTATGTCAGCAAACGCATCTGTGGTAGCGCGCCATAGGGGTTGCGCTGGCTGGGGCTCACCCTCGCAAATTCCTCCTTAGCGCGCTGCTCGTCAGTGTACGTCCAGTTAAATATCTGTTCCTCAATAAACTCACCCGTAGCGAGCGCCTTGAACGGCGTGCCGGAGAGGTAGAGGTAGGCCTTGGTGGTAATAGGCAGGAACTCGGTTTCCTTCTCCGAGAGAACGCTGAGGTCTTCGTTCACATCCTCCAGCTCGGCGGCGTATTCGAGCTTAGCCTCCTTTTTTGCAATAGCCTCGTCCTCGCCCTCGAATAGTTCCTTTGCGGTCTCACGCCACGCCCCGAAGTGGTACTCGTCAAATACCACGAGGTCCCAGTTCACCGTGTGCAGCCATTCGTTCTTGGGCTTGATGTTCCCCGCCGCGTCGCGGCCAAGCAGGTCCTGAAACGAGCCGAAATAGACGGCCGGCCTCTTGCGGTCGATCTGCGTCGGGTCGCTGCCGGACGACTGTGAAAGGAACTGCCAGCCGTCGAAATCTACATGGGACTCCAGGTCCGTCTGCCATGCATCCTCGACAGCTGGCTTAAAAGTGAGCACGAGCACGCGTCTCGCCTCAAGCTTCTTCGCCAACTGGTATGTGGTGAAGGTCTTGCCGAAGCGCATCTTCGCGTTCCACAGAAAACGCGGAACGGCTTTCTTGTTTTCGGCCCAGATCGAGTTGTAGTAGTCAAAGGTCTTTTCCACGGCTTCAGCCTGTTCCCAGCGCATCGGGAAAGTTTCGTGGTGTGTCCCCGTAAACTTCTGACCTGCACGCAGCTCGGTGAGCACAGTCTTCAAGTCCTTGATCGTGCAGCGTATCCACTCCAGCTCGGTGTTCTCAAAGCCCTTCCGGACAAGCGCCGCGCGCACCTCGTGATCGGTGAAAATGCTGCCATCATCGCGCTCGGCGGACTCGTCTAATACGATCTTGTAATTCTTGATGGCAGCGGTCTTGACCTGTTCTGAGACGCGCCGCTTCACGCCGCGCGTGGTCTGCCCTACCTTAAGGAGACCCTTGTGTGCCGTGTCGGCGATCGAGTAGGCATATATGCGCAGCCGGGCCTCCGGCTTATGTGCAAGGATCTCCTCGATTGCCTTGACCATCAGTCATCGGCCTCGCTACTGATGTGCATCGGGCGGACGACCGCCTCTATGTAGTCGATCTCTTCTGTTGTGAGCCGGTATTTCTTGTAAAGCGCTTCATCCGTCCACTGTCGATCCCACGCTTGAATAGGAACCCACGAATACATTGGTCGCAGGGCGTCTTGCGTGAGTTTGCGCAGCGAGACAAGATGCCTAAAGAACTTGGTGCAGTAGTAGGACTCAAGACTTCGTGCTTCGCTCTCACTATCCACCCAGAAAGCGAGAAATGTCTGCGTAGCGACAGACGGCGGTGGACTCAGCCACGGCTTGCCAAGTACGGAATCGGGAATTTTCTGACCACCATCTGAGCCTGCTTTTGGGACAAGTACCTTCCATTTGTCAATGAGGTTGGCGTTCTTGGTGATCGTGCTCCGTGGCACAAACCCAGTGTCGCGCTTGCCGTTTCGGACGTAGTGGAGTGCGATGTCCCCCGACTTCTTTTTTTCATGAAATCTCTCAAAGTTGGTCGCAATGCCGAACGGTGTATCGGCGCTCAATATTTCGGTAATCGGCCGCTCTCCGGGCTTCAACACCTTACGCAGGATGCTAACAGCTATCGGGTCACGAACAAACACGTCAAACTCGTCGAGCTTCCGTGATGAGGAAGACGCCGTGTTGCCG
>JAJYPQ010000334.1 GCA_021795255.1 Pseudomonadota bacterium | reverse complement strand
CTTTCAGGTAGCGCGATGTCCCCATAATGGTGCCGGTCGTACCCATGGCACTGACGAAATGCGTAACCCGCCCCTCGGTGTCGCGCCATATCTCGGGACCTGTCCCGCGATAATGGGCCTCTGGATTGTCGGGGTTTGAAAACTGATCAAGCACATAACCCACTCCCTGCGCCTCCATTTCTCTAGCCTTGTCGATGGCCTCCTCCATGCTGCCAGCACGCGACGTCAGGAGCAGGGTGGCGCCAAAGGCGCGCATAAGTCCCCGGCGCTCGGCGCTCATGTGCTCCGGCATGACCAAAATCATCCGATAACCCTTGGTGGCCGCCACCATTGCCAAAGCGATCCCGGTATTGCCGCTGGTGGCCTCGATCAGGGTGTCCCCGGGACGGATCCGGCCGGCACGCTCGGCCGCCTCGATCATAGAAAGAGCGGCCCGGTCCTTGACCGAACCGGCCGGGTTATTGCCTTCGAGCTTCACCAGTATCTGGTTCCCGGAACCGGCGCCCATTCTCTGGAGTTGAACAAGGGGCGTATTCCCCACGCAATCGGCGAGCGTTTTTACCTGCATAACGGGTCCTGGTTCCTCATCAAGGGCGTCTCGGGCCAAGCTTATGGCCGGAATCGCGCGCCGCGCCCACCGGCCCCGACCCCGGGCAAGACCGCAACGTCCCGCGGCCACCGATCCTGGCGTCTAGCGCCCAGTTTAGCGCACTCACTCCGAGAGCGACACGAGCGCCCATTCATCGAAATAGAGACAGAGTTTCTGTTGACCACGGTAGTCGTCGAGGCCTAAGCGATATCGAAGTCGAATCAAGACACCCTCTAAAGGACGCTCCGTAACACGAAATCCCATAGCCTTTATGGGCCGATCGAGAGCCGCCTCCTGCGCCACTAAAAGACGCAGATGCTGGTCTTTGATGAGACGCGACTCGATGACACGAAAAACCCCCTCAAAGAGCGGTTCCGGAAATCCATTGCCCCACGGCCCGCCCTCGCGTATCGCGAACGCAAGGGCTAAAGACAACTCCTCGGGAACCAATTCCCCGTCGGTCTGCCGGTCTTCAAAGGGACCGCGTCCCACCCGGCGCTCGACCTCGCGCGCAAAAGCGTGGGCGAGTGTCTCCCAATCGGCCGTCTTTACGGTCAGACCCGCAGCGGCCGCGTGCCCGCCAAAATGCTTTAATAATTGAGGATGCTCTTCGGCGATCGAGGCCAACGTATCGCGCAGATTTAAGCACCCCACACTGCGCCCCGAGCCTCTCAGGTATCCGGGCTCAGCCGGCGCCAGCGCAATCACGGGCCGCTTGTACCGGTCTTTCAGGCGCCCCGCCAGTATCCCGACAATCCCCGGATGCCAATGCGGCTCCATAAGGCAAATCCCGGGCGCCAAGCAGCCCCGCTCCGATAGGTCCGCAAGCTGCCCCTCAGCATCGGTCTGCATCTTGGCTTCCCGCTCGCGCCGCTCCCGATTCAAGCGATCCAGCTCTTGAGCCAAACTCATAGCCTCGCTACGGTCATCCGTCAAAAGGCAACGAACCCCCACCGCCATGTCGGCTAGGCGTCCTGCGGCATTCAGCCGCGGCCCCACTTGAAAGCCCAGATCTTGGGCGTATACGTCCCCCGGCCGCTTCCCGCTCACCGCCAAAAGCGCTTCGATCCCGGGGCAGGCGCGACCCGTGGTAATACGTCGTAAGCCTTCACGCACAAGCAAGCGATTGTTGGCGTCCAACGGTACGCAATCAGCAACCGTCCCTAAGGCCACGAGGTCCAACAACGGGCCAAGCGAGACCGTGCGAGCCCCGAGCACGCGGCGCAGCGCGATCAGAAGATACAAAACGACCCCGACTCCTGAGATCGCTTTGCTCGCAAACGGATCACCGTTTTGATTCGGATTCACGATCGCGTAGGCCTTGGGGAGATCGCTGCCTGGCAAGTGGTGATCAGTGATGATGAGCCGCATACCCAGCCGCTCAGCCAATTCGGCTCCTTCCACGCTATTAATCCCGTTATCCACGGTCATAAGCCAAGACGGCGCGAAGGCTGCCGCGCGCGCGACGATGGCCGGCGTCAAACCGTAACCCTCCTTGGCGCGATCGGGGATCAAATAGGAGACATGCGCCGCCCCGAGGAGTCGTAAGCCACGCACCGCCAAGGCGGTTCCGGTGGCCCCATCGGCATCAATACGAACACGATTTGTTCTCTTGTATGTGGTTTGCTGCTGCGCGAAAGGGCTGTGCATAGGCAATCACTATACCATGTGTTCATGAACACCTGAAATGGATATGGACCAAACTCCAACTGCGAGGTTAGGTGCGGGGTCAAGCCGCCAAACAAAAAAGGGCGAAACTCTCACGACCTCTATCCGCCACCTCACGCCCCGAAGTCTCTTTCCATCATCCGGAGTGGCGGCAACCCACTGCCATAATCGTTAGGGGAGCCTACGCTGGTGGGGTGGAACCCTGCGCCAAACCTAAGTAACTCAGCGCCTTAGAACCGCTTCGAACTCCTGCGGAAAGGTGCGGAATCCAGCCCTTGATGCACGCAATCCTACCAGTTCCGACTGCCCGTTGGCATCAAGCGTGTGCGGGAAACAGGCCGATACCGCCTAAGCCTGTTGCCGGGGCACCACGCAACGCCCCCCAGCGCCACTACGCCAACAATCTACCCCCATAAGCCGATCGTCCACGGAGCGGTTTAGTCCAATCGATTTTTAGCCAACCGGCCCAAGCCGGATCGCCGTTCCAGGAGGAGAGTTGCCGCGCGCCGCTTGGCTAAAAATCCTCTGCATTCTGCCAAGCTTGGCATAATCGCAAAAATTGGATGTTTTCAGACTCCGTTGCGGGTGTGAAGGCCTCCGCGAATCTCTATTCCCTCATCACCTCAGCAAAAGCCAACGGTCTTGAGCCCTACGACTATCTGCGTCGGGTCTTCACCGATCTCCCCAAGGCTCAGACCGTCGCAGACCTTGAAGTGTTATTGCCAGGCGCTATCAAACCGGATCAAATGGCGATGGTGTTGCCGGTACCTCCTCAGAAAATCGAAAACAAAGATACACATTCAGCAAGCCTGTAGTTCCTCGATCGCTTACGTTAAGTCCGCGATAGCACAGTCAATTCCACGGTCCACGCGTCACTCTTGGCAAGATCGTCGTCATCGGCCGAAGACAGCCGGTAAATGCCGGAAACCCCAGGAGAAAATGTCGTTGACGCGCCCCTCTTTGCAGGATGTCAAGGCATCGCGGCGGGCCTATTGGGCGCGCGATTGGGCTCTGTGTAGTGCGCATGGGTGGCCTGATAGGCCCGCCAGTAGTCGGGGTGGCGGACGCGCCAAGCCTCCTGGGCGCGCGCCTGGTTCTCGCGGTAGTGGGATCGGTGCGGCGCTTAGTCCTTTGCCAGCGGCGGCGGCGGACACGCTGGCAGGCCCGCGCCGCACAATAGCGTTGGCCGCGGACCTGCGCGCGCACCCGAAAAAGTCGCCGGCAGGCGCATCGCAGCACAGTGGACATCGCGGTCCCCTCCCTCGCCCAGGAATCCCGATCGAGAGGATGCCGCGAACTGGCGGACAGTCAACGTACGACGCTTAAGGATTATCCAAGGGATGGCAGCGGACTCGGATCCGCCATGACCTCAAGGTGCTGATTGTTGAGTGGGTCAGAATTGGGCAACTGATGGCTATTGATGTTTACATCGACGACAATCTCTTGGCCTTCCTGTTCGCGCGACAAATCGACCACTGCGCACCAGGGAGAGTGTAGCGATCGATGTCGCTCAAGAGCTGGCGCACGTCGGCGAATAGATGGTGTGCCAGTGCCCCGATAAAGGCGAGCGCAGCCACCTTAAAAGCCGGGTGTGCGAACAGCTGTTATCCCTACGTAGGAGTGTGGATCTCGCAGCGATTGATCGCGCAGATAGACGCCGGACGGGATGCCGATCGCCAGCAAAATGCCGGTGATCCGATGGGTGATCGACGTCACGGCGCCAACCGGCATTTGAATCTGGGTCAGGTTGAAGAATACGGCTTTTCTCATTTCTATCTCCGTGGTGATTTTCCGTGTGGGTCGGAAAGTGACTCGATCCGTTCGCGCAGCACGGGCAAGAGTTCATGTTCAAACCAGAGGTTACGCTGGAACCACGGCGTGTTGCGCGCAGAAGGATGCGGCAACGGAAGATATTCAGGCGCAAACTCGCGCCACGCCCTTACCGTTTCAGTCAATGACGGCTTGCGGCGATTGCCCAGGAAGTGCCGTTGCGCATGCAGACCGATCAGCAGAGTCAATTCAACTCTTGGCAGCTTTGTCAATAAATGATCGAGCCACAAGGTCGCGCATTCTCGGCGCGGCGGCAAGTCTCCGCCGTTGCCTCGTCCCGGATAGCAATATCCTATGGGAATGATCGCGATTTGCGACGCGTCGTAGAATCTGGCTGCGTTGATTCCCATCCACATGCGCAGACGCTCTCCGCTCGGATCATCCCATGGTGTACCCGACGCATGCACGCGCGTCCCCGGCGCCTGACCCACGATGAGGATGCGCGCACCATCGCCGACTTGCAGCACCGGGCGCGGGCCGAGCGGCAAATGTTGCTCACAGGCGCGGCATTGGCGCACCGCCGTCAACAATCCGGCAAGGGTGGGATATTGTGGTTTAGGCATATTATCTTCGCGTCAGTGCGTAGCCTTCGTCTTCCTGCCCAAGAGATAGCCTCTCAGCGCGACCGCGTCATTGTGCGCATCGTCATGGGCAGAATACACGAGCGTGATTGGTCGCGTACGTGCCCAAGCGCGCAATTGACTGAGCTGATCTCCATGGCGGCGCAGTTCCTCGGCATAACGGATTCGAAACTCTGGCCAGCGCGCGAGATCGTGCGCGAACCACTTCCTCAACGCGGTGCTGGGCGCGAGGTCTTTCGCCCAGTGATCCAGTGCTGCATCAACTTTCTTCACGCCGCGCGGCCATAATCGGTCGACCAATACGCGCGTGCCATCGCTATGGGCCGGCGGCTCGTATGCACGTTTCAGTCTGATGTTGCTCGCCTTGATCCTGCTACTCATTGGAATCGCTCCGAAGTGGTGCCGACAAATGGTCTTAATCGGTTAGTTTT
>JAJYPQ010000333.1 GCA_021795255.1 Pseudomonadota bacterium | reverse complement strand
CTGCAGTACGAGCGTCCTGAAAAGGGTGCGTGATCGACTTCTTGCCCTCTAGAGATCCCACGCCAACCCCACGAGCGAGCCCGTTATGACCCGACTTTCCCGTCTTGGACAAGCCCTATTCCGGCAACGCGCGCTGCTCGCGTTCTTACTCATCCTGGCCCTGTACGGGGCCTACGTCTATTGGCGTCATCTGCAGCGCTATGTGAGTACGGACGATGCCTATGTCGGAGCCCATGTCATCGCCATAACCCCCCTCGTGTCCGGACGGGTGGCTCATGTCTATGTGCATAACAATAGCGCGGTGCGCGCCCACAGCCGGCTCTTCGAGCTCAGCCACCGCGCCTACGCCATCGCGGTCCGCTTGGCCGAGGCTGCGGTCGCCGAGCGCCAAGCACTGCTGACCAACGCCGAAATAATCAACCGCCGCACCCACCGCATGGCCGCGCATAAATTCTTGTCTCCCCAAGCCTCCGACAACAGCCTCACCCAGGTCCGAGCGGACGCGGCAGCGCTTGCGGCGGCCAAGGCCTCCCTGGCGCAGGCCAAGCTCAACTTGGCGCACAGTCTTGTGCGCGCCCCCACCGCGGGCTATCTCAGTAACATGAAATTGCAACCGGGGGCCTATGTGAGGGCCGGCGATCCGGTCTTCGCCTTGATCGCTAGCAAGGCCTACTGGGTGACCGCCAACTTCAAGGAAACCGCGATTGCACCGATCCGGATCGGGGACTTGGCCCATATCCATGTCGACATGTACCCAGGCCACCTTTTCCGGGGTAGAGTGGTAGGCATAAGCGGGGGCAGCGGAACCGCCTTTTCGCTCCTTCCGCCCGAAAACGCCACCGGGAACTGGGTCAAGGTGACGCAGCGCGTCCCGGTGCGGATATTGATCTTGAACCCCAACCCGCGTTGGCCGCTGCGTATCGGCACGAGCGCCAGTGCTACCGTCTTCTTCCGGAAAGGAAGCCGGTCGTAGGAGCCGCCATGGTATTTCGCACCATGCTCTTATGCTACGACGGTACCCGCGCGGGACGCACCGCCCTCGCCCAAGGCGCCGAACTGGCAGCCGCTTGCGGTGCCCAGGTCCACCTCCTCGCGGTCGTACGTACGAGCGCGGCCTCGGTAGTCGGGGAATCGATGTCGACCGAGGCGCCGTTCTTTGAGCAAAAGCGACATATCGAAGATATCCTCCAGGAGGGGGTCGCTAAGCTCACCGAACGGGGCGTCAAGGCCGAAGGGCGCATCGCTCTAGGGGAACCGACCGAGGAGATCGCGCGTGCCGCTCGCGACCTGCATGTCGACCTGATCGTCCTTGGCCATAAGACTCGGTCGTCCTTTGCCAGATGGTGGCATGCCTCGGTCGGGGTCACGCTGCTCGACCTCTCGCCATGCAGCATCCTTGTGTGCCTTGAAAACCTGAACCAAGACAATCCGTGACTCCAAGGCAGCGTCTCCTTATCACGATTGCCGTCATGTCCACCACCATCATGCAGGTGCTGGACACGACCATCGTCAATGTGGCGCTCCCTCATATGGAAGGGCAGCTCGAGGCCACCCCCGATCAAATCACCTGGGTGCTGACAAGCTATCTCGTGGCCTCGGCCATCTTCATGCCGTTGACCGGTTTTTTTTCGGATCGTCTCGGACGCCGGCGTTACCTGCTCATAAGTATCTTTGGTTTCGTGCTATTTTCAGCGCTCTGCGGGCTCTCGGTCTCGCTCGATCAGATCGTGCTCTTTCGCCTGCTTCAGGGCGCCTTTGGAGCAGCGCTTGTCCCGCTCTCGCAGGCCATCATGGTCGCCGTGTACCCCCCGGAGGAGCGTGGCCGGGCCATGGCCATCTGGGGGATAGGCGTCATGCTGGGACCCATCCTCGGCCCCACCCTGGGTGGCTATCTCACCGAGGTCTTGAGTTGGCGATGGACATTTTTCATCAATCTTCCGGTCGGGATCTTGTCCTACGTTCTGGCGCTGACGAGCGTCCCCGATACCGACCGTCGCGAACGTAAGATGGACTGGGCCGGCTTGCTATACCTATCTCTGAGCATTGCCGCCACCCAGTTCTTGTTGGATCGCGGCAACGAATACGGTTGGCTTGGCTCGACCCGCATCCAGCTCGCCTGCGTCTGCGCTATAAGCGGTCTCGCGGCGTTTTTCATCCACAGCGTCGGCCGCACCGGCGCCCGTCTCTTCGACCTGCGCATATTCCTCGACCGCAACTTTACGATCGCAAGTCTTTTGCTGGCGGTCTTTGGCCTCGGGATGTACGGCTCCATGGTCATGCAGCCCCTACTCCTCGAGGATCTCCTGCATTACCCCACCCTCACAACGGGGCTTGCCATGGCCCCGCGGGGCGTGATCAGCGCCATCAGCATGATCGTAGTCGGCAGGCTGATTACCCGCATGAGCCCGCGCATCTTGATCACGATAGGTATCCTTTTAAGCTGTCTTGGCACCTGGGCCATGACCCGCTACGACCTCTCCATCAGCTTATGGGACGTCATTTGGCCCGTACTCATCCAGGGCGCGGGACTTGGCATGATTTACGTACCCTTGTCTACGGTGGCGTTTGCCACGCTTCCGAAAGAAGCCGCCGCCGAGGCCGCCGGGCTTTTTAGCCTCATGCGCACCATCGGCTCCTCCATCGGCATCTCGCTGGTCACGACAGTATTCATCCGCCACGGACAAATGGCGTGGAACCTCATCGGGGGTCACATTACGCAATTTGGCACCTCCGTCGCCACTTACTTGGCCCCGCTCCACCTCGCCCCCGAATCCCCGCTCGGCTCGGCGATCCTCGCCGGGACCTTGGCGCGGCAATCGCAAATGGTCGCATTCGACGCCGCCTTCGTGTTCATCACCGCAAGCTTCGTAGTCATGCTCCCCCTCACCTTGTTTGTGCGCGGGGGTCGTTTGGGCGCCCAAACCAAACCTACGATCGCCGCCGATTAGCGAAGCAGCCTTAAAGCCCGCTATACTGACAGCCGACAATAAGCCGACCCCGAGCGCGTCTAGCGCGCCGTTCGCTTCCGAGAACGGCTGGACTTGGGCGAGACGTCGGGCTTAAGCCTTGAGGTAGGATTTAACGGACACGAGCATGAAACCAGTCGCAATCTTCCGCCACGCCCCCGGCGAGGGCGCGGGCTACCTAGCCGAGTTTCTCGATCGCCACGGGGTTCCCTTCACCACTATTTGTATCGATCGGGGTGCGCCCTTGCCCGCCTCGACCGCGCCTTACCGGGCCCTGGTCTTTATGGGCGGTCCCATGAGCGCCAACGACGATCTCCCCTGGATTCCGCAGGCCCTAAACCTCATACGGGAGGCGCAAGACATCGGTCTGCCCATCTTGGGGCATTGCCTCGGCGGCCAGCTGATCAGTAAGGCCCTGGGCGGCCAGGTCGGGCGCAATCCGGTGCGAGAGATCGGCTGGGGAATGGTCCAGGGGATCGCTACCGATAGCGGCCAGCGGTGGCTGCGGCAACTACCGCCCGCCTTCGAGGTCTTTCATTGGCACGGCGAGACATTCACGATCCCCAAGGGGGCGACCCATCTCCTCACAGGCCCCTTCTGCCAACATCAAGGGTTTGCCATAGGCCACACCTTGGCCCTGCAGTGCCACATCGAGATGACCCCGGCCATGATCGACAAATGGACCCGCAGTCCCGAGGGGCAAGCGCTGGTCGCCTCTCCCTCGGTCCAGACCACCCCCGCCATCTACGAGCGCCTTCACGAGCGCCTCGAGGCCTTGCACCGGGTGGCGGACGTTCTCTACGGGGAGTGGCTGAGGCCCGCGTGCGCATAGGGATCGACCTCGGTGGAACCAAGATCGAGGGTATCCTCTTGGATGCGATCGGCGCCGAGAAAAGACGTCTACGCGTCGCGACACCGGTCGCCGCCGGGTATGAGGCCATCCTAGACACGCTAGTCGAGATCGTCATGGAACTCGAGGCGTTCGCCGGCACCGCATGTTCGGTCGGCGTGGGCGCCCCGGGCGCGCTTTCCCATCGCACCGGGACCATCAAAAACTCGAACACCGCCTGCTTGAATGGGCGACCGCTCTCCCAGGATCTGGCGGCGCGTCTGCGCCGCCCGATTCGGCTGGAAAACGACGCCAACTGTTTGGCCTTGAGCGAGGCCCGCGACGGCGCGGGTCGTGGGCATCGCTGCGTCTTTGCCGTCATACTCGGCACCGGCGTAGGGGGCGGCCTTGTGTTGAACGGCACGCTGTGGCCTGGGCGACAGCACATCGCGGGCGAATGGGGCCATAACGTACTCGCCGAAAACGGACCGCCCTGCTACTGCGGACGCCAGGGTTGTGTTGAGACCCTCTTGTCGGGACCTGGGCTCGTCGCCACCTATGTGCGCCGCGGAGGTCTATCCGGCCTCGCCGCCCCCGATATCGTCGCAAGGATCGGGACCGATCCGGTGGCGGCGGCCACGCTGTCTGACTATTGCGCGCTGTTGGGACGCGCCCTTGCCACCGTGGTCAATATCCTGGATCCCGACATCATCGTCATAGGCGGTGGCCTGAACGCCATCCCCGCCCTCTATACCGCCGGCCGGGAGGCCCTGAGCCGCGCCGTCTTCACAGACGAACTGATAACCCCTATAGTTCCGGCCCACCACGGCGCGAGCTCCGGCGTCCGCGGGGCGGCGCACTTGTGGCCCACACCATCCCTTTAAGGATCTGACCGACACCCATGCGCACCCAAGCCCTACTCCTCGCCACCCTCAAAGAAAACCCGGCCGATGCGGAGATCGTGAGCCATCGCCTGATGTTGCGCGCCGGCATGATCCGTAAACTCGCGTCCGGCCTCTACACATGGCTCCCCCTGGGGCTACGCGTGCTGCGTAAAGTGGAGGCCATCGTGCGCTCTGAGATGCAGCAGGCGGGCGCGCAAGAGATCCTGATGCCCGCCGTGCAACCCGCCGAGCTCTGGGAGGAGTCGGGGCGGTGGCAACATTACGGACCGGAGCTTTTGCGGCTCTCCGACCGCCATGATCGGCCATTCTGTTTCGGGCCCACCCACGAAGAGGTCATCACCGACTTGGCCCGGCGCGAAATCCGGAGCTATCGCCAATTGCCGGTGAATTTCTTTCAAA
>JAJYPQ010000332.1 GCA_021795255.1 Pseudomonadota bacterium | reverse complement strand
TCTCCGCAGCGCAGGCACGCACTCAGCTGGCCCGGCAGGTCGCGGCGGCCGCGGCCCGAGCGCAAGCCGAGGCGGCGGCTGAGAGGGCCGCCCGCGGGGTGGTCGATCGCTATAAGGCGCTTATAAAGGCGCGCGTCAGCGCCGCCTGGGTGGCGGTGCCCGGCGCGAAGGGTCTGCGCTGCGATGTGGCAGTCCATCTCATTGCCGGGGGCCAGGTACTGAGTGTACGGATTGTGCGCAGTAGTGGGAATGCGGTCTTTGACCGCTCAGTAGTGGCGGCCATCTATAATGCGGCGCCCTTACCTGTGCCTCGTTCACCCGCCAAATTTCGGTATTTGAGTCGGTTTCATTTCGTTTTCAGGGCACCAAGAGGATCTTCGCCATGAATCGCTGGGCACGTTATATAGGAGTGGGGCTGGGGGTCCTCTGGGGAGGCGCTTGGGCCAGGGCCGCCGTGACGATCGACATCAACCATGGCTACGGTCAGCAGTTCCCCATCGCCATCGTGCCGTTTCAGGGCCAGCAGGCGTGGCCGCCGGCGTTACGGCCGTCTGTGATCGTGCGCCGCGATCTCACAGGCAGTGGGTGGTTCGATTGTCTCCCGAGCCGGGATTATCTAGCAAAGCCCCACCATGCCTCTCAAGTGCAGTTTAATGACTGGCGGCTTTTGAAGGCTACGGGCCTTTTGATCGGTCATATGCAAAGCGTGAGTGACGGGCATGTCAACGTGGCATTTCGACTCTACGGCGTTGATAAAGGCGCACAAATTCAAGGGCTTGAATATACCGTGCGGCCCAATGAACTGCGGACCGTGGGCCACAAGATAGCCGATGCGGTATACCGCGCCTTTACCGGTATTCGTGGGGTCTTCAATACCCGCATAGCTTTTGTGACGATGTATCGGCGAGGCTTGCCCGGACATTTTCTGTATAAGCTGGAGGTGGCCGATGCCGAGGGCCACGATGTCCGCGTCATTTTGCGCTCCCATGAACCGATTATGTCGCCCCGCTGGTCCCCGCATGGTCGGCGTCTGACTTACGTCTCTTTCGAGACCGGCTGGCCTGTTGTTTATGTGCAGAATGTGGCCACCGGGGCGCGTTTTCAGGTGGCGGCTTTTCACGGCTTAAACAGCGCCCCCGCATTCTCTCCAGATGGGACGCATCTGGCTTTATGTCTATCAAAGACTGGTTATCCGGAGATTTATACCCTAAATCTTGCCACGAGGCGGCTACGGCAATTAACCTTTGGCCCCGATATCAATACCGAGCCGTCGTGGTCGCCTGGGGGCGGGCATCTGGTGTTTACCTCGAATCGCAGCGGCGGCCCGCAGATCTATGAAATGACCAATCACGGGCACCATAAGCGTCGTCTTACCTTCCGTGGTCGTTACAATGCCGGTGCGTCGTTTTCCCCGAACGGCAAATGGCTGACTCTGGTAAGTCGGCGTGAGGGCCAGTATCATGCAGCAGTGTTTAAGTTGGCGGACTCAACCCTAGAGGTTTTGACCGATACCAGTCTTGATGAATCACCGACCTTCGCGCCTAACGGACAAGAGATCTTGTACAGCACGGTAGTCGGTGGGCATAGAGTTTTGGCGTGGGTTTCGCTAAACGGTCAGGGCCATCGTATACTAGGGTTGAGAGGGGGGGATGTGAGTGATCCCGCTTGGTCGCCATTTCGTTAATCCCTAAAATTACGGCAAAGGAAGGAGTGGTATAATGAGAATGAATAAACGGTTGCTGGTGGTTGTCGCGTTGGCGGCTTTAGCGGGTTGTGCCGGCAAGGAAGTCAAGCATAACGGCGCTTCGGCCAATGCCTCACGCGGTATGAATACCCAGGCGAATGGAGCGGGGCAAGGCAATAACGCGCAGGCCAGCGGCATGCAGATGTCGTTAAAGAGCTTCTCGCATCTGGTGCATTTCCGTACCAATAGCGCCACGATCAGCGGAGTGAATCGCAAGATCGTTAAGGAAAATGCGGCCTATCTCGTAGCTCACCCAAACGTGCGGGTGCGCCTGGAAGGCAATACCGACGAACGTGGGACGGCTCAGTACAACTTGGCCCTTGGCCAACGTCGTGCCGATGCGGTAAAGCGCATGCTGGAGGTCTTGGGCGTGGCTGGCAATCAGATCGCGACCATTTCGTTTGGGAAGGCGCGGCCTTTGGCCATGGGTCATAACCCCCAGGCGTGGGCGATCAACCGCCGCGTGCACTTTAACTACAAATATTTCGCTAGCAAGTAAGGCTTATGGGGGCGCGGTCCAGTTATCTTATCGGGGCAGCGCTATGGGCGGCGGGGGTCATCGGGATCCCCGCCGCGGCCCATGATCGTAGACCACCCATTATTTCTATACCCACGAATGGGGCTAATCCGGCCTCACGGGCCGGTCTTCTGGCCTTGATGGAGACCCTGCGGGGTATCCGTGAACAGCTTCGCAGCCTCGAAAACCAAGCAGAAATTGAAAACCACAAGATTAATCGCCTGCGTGTTCAGCAGCAGACGTTTTTTGCCGACTTCGACCGCCAATTGCGCCACCTAAAGGGGGGTGGCCAAGGAGCGGCGGGTGGGTCTCAAGCCTCCCAAGGTCCTCCCGGCGCGGCATCGAGCGACGGAGCAGCCGGGCAAGACGCAGCTCCGAGCGCGAACCTGGGGGTTACGGTGGTTCCTCCCGATGCGGGTACTCCCGTGCCTAAGCGGTCGCAGGCGCCGTCGACGCCGCCAGTAGTCGCAGGGAGTGGCCAAGCTTTAGAACCTCCCGGCTCCCAGGGCCAGACCGCACACGCCGCTTACCAGAGCGCTTTTAATCTTCTGCGGGCTGGACGTTATCGCCATGCGGTGTCCGCCTTTCAGGCCTTTCTCCAGAAGCATCCACTCAATCGGCGCGCCTCCCAGGCCCAGTATTGGGTCGCCGAGACTGATTATGTCGAGCGCGAGTACTCCAAGGCCGGCCGTGCCTTTAAGAGGCTTGTCACACGTTATCCCACGAGTAAGAAGGTCCCCAATGCCCTGCTGAAGATGGGCTACATCGCTAAATGGCAAGGGCATCCTAATAAGGCGCGATCGACCTGGCAGCAGCTGATCGCCCATTATCCAAAAAGTATGGCCGCCCAAGTCGCTCGTAACTCCTTAACCAATCTGGGTCCTGGTACTTAAAGCTCGCTTTGCCCGGATCGCTCGCTTTTCTCGGGGGCAAGGTAGAATAGGGTATGGGACTCGATCTTCGCGTGACCGAAATTTTTTATTCTCTGCAAGGTGAGGCCCGGACGGTGGGGTGGCCTACGGTGTTCGTGCGCCTTACGGGGTGCCCGTTGCGGTGCCGCTATTGCGATACGGCCTACGCGTTTCATGGTGGCCAGCGCCGTTCGCTCGAAGAGATTACAGAGGCAGTGAGCGCTTACTCACCACGCTTTGTTACGGTCACAGGCGGCGAACCTTTGGCGCAACCGGGGGCCCTTCCGCTGTTAGCAAGCCTCTGTGATCGCGGCTACGAGGTCTCGCTCGAGACAAGCGGTGCCTTGCCCGTCTTGGATGTCGACCCTCGGGTGAGCGTAGTTCTGGATCTGAAAACCCCTGGATCGGGGGAGGTTGAGCGTAATCTGTATAGCAACCTTGATCATTTGCGCGCCCATGACCAGGTGAAGTTTGTGATTATGAACGCCGAGGATTACGACTGGGCGCGGGCTATGACCGATCGCTACGGACTCACCAGAAAATGTGATGTTCTTTTTTCCCCCGTCCACGGAGAATTGCCGGCCCAGCACTTGGCCGACTGGATACTAAGAGACCGTATGGCGGTGCGTTTGCAGGTACAGTTGCATAAGATTTTGTGGGGGGATGTCCGTGGGCGCTGACAAGAGGGCCGTTGTTTTGCTATCGGGGGGCTTGGATTCGGCCACGACATTCGCTTTGGCGCGCCAAGAGGGTTTTGCCTGCTACGCCCTTTCCTTTGATTACGGTCAGCGGCATCGCAGCGAGCTTGGGGCGGCCCGGGTCGTGGCGCATGCGCTAGGGGCTGTGGACCATCAAATCGCGAAATTGGATATGGGCTTTATCGGCGGATCGGCTTTGACTGACATGAGTCTTGCTGTTCCACAGACTGCCACCTCAGGTATCCCAATCACCTATGTGCCGGCCCGCAATACGGTATTTTTGGCGATGGCCTTGGCGTGGGCCGAGGTTTTGGGGGCGCAGAACCTTTTTATCGGTGTCAATGCCGTGGATTACTCGGGCTATCCGGATTGTCGTCCGGCCTTTCTCAAGGCCTTTGAGGAGCTCGCTTGCCTGGCTACGAAGGCCGGAGTCGAAGGCAGCGGTTTTCGCGTCCGCGCGCCGCTTCTTCATCTCTCTAAGGCCGATATCATCAAGACCGGTCTCGCTCTTGGAGTAGACTATAGCTACACGGTCTCGTGTTACGCGCCAAGCGAGAGCGGTAAGGCGTGCGGCGTCTGTGACGCTTGCCGGCTGCGTGCCAAGGGCTTTGCTGAGGCTGGCCTTACGGACCCTGCGTCGATTTGACAGGGCGTCTCTCTGTCACAATAATGGTCGGCTTTTGGGGCCGTTAGCTCAGTCGGTAGAGCATCTGACTTTTAATCAGGTGGTCGCTGGTTCGAACCCAGCACGGCCCACCATAAAAACAAAGACTTACAGCGTAGTACCTCCTTACAAGCCCCTCTGCGGGACACTGGCGCGGCACTAAGCCGCAAAACCGCACGTTTACGCAAGTAAATCCGACCGCTTTTCTCTCGGTTTGCATCAATGTTTTAACGTGCCACTTTTCTTGGTCTTGCGAACAATATTAATTTGGCGCAAAATCCACTTGCGACTATTTCCAGTTGCAAAATACTTGAACCTCGGCCAATAGTTCAGTGTCGAAAAAAAATAAACTGATAGAGCGGCTGCAGAGTAGACCCAAGGATTTTACATGGGATGAGGCGCAAAAATTGATGAAGCTTTACGGATTTCGACTCATCAGCGCGAGTGGTTCTCGGCGAAAGTTTGTTCACGAAAGGACGAGGGTTAAAGTCAGTCTGCACGAGCCCCACCCAGAAAAGACTTTGTTGCCGTATGTTATAGACGCACTGCTCGAAGGCTTGAGATCTGC